>DATEMW010000122.1:0-6255 GCA_035275385.1 Candidatus Methylomirabilota bacterium
CCCGCGGATGCGGCGAAGCAGCTCGGGTACGGCGTCGGCGCCGGCCAGCGTGCGCCCATCCGGCAGCACGAGCTGCATCGCCGTCAGGCACGCCTCGTCGGTGATCTGCGGATAGCGGAGCCGCCGCGGCGCCGAGCGGCACGGAAGGATCTCCAGGGCGCCGCTCGACATCGCCAGGCGCATGAGCCAGAGCGCGCTCGCCCGGCACATGGCGCACTCGCCGTCGTAGATCAGGACGGCGGCCGGGAGCCCCATCCCTTGAGTGTGCGGTAGTAGAGCGCGAGGCCGACCGCCACGGCCAGCGAGACCAGCGCGTGCACGAGCCCCGAGACCGTATGATCGCGCATGAGGACCACCATCGCGTAGAAGAGAAAAAACGCGATCCCCGCACCGATCAGGATGCGGTGGGCGGTGATCAGCTTCATGCGCGCCTCGCGACCAGCGCCTCGCCTAGACGCCGAGGACGACCTTGATCGAGTCGCGCGTGACACCGATGAGCCGATCGATCTCGGCCTCGGTCACGACCAGCGGCGGCGCGAAGTAAACCGAGTCGCCCGGCGCCGGATGCGGGCCCGGCGAAGGCCGGGTGCGGGTGACGACCCCGCGCTTCATCATCTCGGCCTGGATGCGCTGCGCGACCTGCTTGTCGCCGGGGAAGTTCTTCTTGGTCGCGCGATCTTCCACGAGCTCGACCGCGGCCAGCAGTCCTTTACCGCCGCGGATGTCGCCCGCGTGCGGATGATCGCCGAACGCCTGCTGCAGCCCCTTGTGCAGGCGCGTGCCCATCTTCGCCGCGTTCTCCCACAGCCGCTCGCGCTCCATGATCTCGACGTTGCGGACGCCGACCGCGCAGCACGTCGGATGGCTCGAATAGGTGTAGGCGTGCATCCAGCGATCGGCAGGGCTGACCGAGTCCATCGCGTCCTTGATGGCCTTGGTGACCATGATGCCGCCGAGCGGCAGATAGCCGGAGGTCACGCCCTTGGCGAACGACATGATGTCGGGCTTCACACCCCAGTGCGAGAGCGCGAACCAGCGGCCGGTGCGGCAAAAGCCGGTGATGACTTCGTCGCCGATCAGCAGCACCTTGTGCTTCGTGCACACCTCGCGCACCCGCGGCCAGTAGTCGTCGGTCGGATAGATGACGCCGCCGCCCCCGTGGATCGGCTCGCCGATGAACCCGGCAACGGTATCGGGCCCTTCGCTCAGGATCTTCTCTTCGAGCTCGCGCGCGGCCGCCTGGCCCACGGTCTCGCCCGGCTTGGCGCCCTGGAAGCGGTACGGATAGCACGTCTGGATGTGTACGAAGCCCGGCACGCGCGGCTCGAACATCTTCCAGTACGGGCTCATGCCGGTGGCGCTCATCGCCTGCAAGGTGACGCCGTGATAGCCCTGCTGGCGCGAGATGATCTTGACCTTGTCGGGCTTGCCCTGCGTCTTCCAGTAGAAGCGCGCGGTCTTGAACGCCGACTCGTTCGACTCGGCGCCACCGCACGTGAAGAAGACCGCCTGCATGTTGTCGTAGGCGAGCTCGATGAGCTTGTTCGCGAGCGTGATCGCCGGAATGTTCGACGAGCCGACGTAGCCCGAGAAGTACGCCAGGTCCTTCATCTGGGCGGCCGCCGCGTCGGCAAGCTCGGTGCGGCCGTGGCCGACGTTCACGTTCCAGAGCCCGGAGAGGCCGTCGATGTACTCGTGGCCCCCGATCTCCTGGATCGTCGAGCCCTTCCCGCGGACGTAGATCAGCGGTTCGGCGTTGTCGATCGGGTGGTGCAGCGGGTGGATCAGGTGGTCCTGGTCGGCCTTAACGAGCTCAGCGGCGGTCATCGCCATTGACGTTCTCCGTTTCCTTGGCCCACGACGTTAGCGGGGCGCGCGCGCCCGCCGATAGTCCCCGTCCGGGATGGGGACCGCTCGATTCTGTGACCCGCGATAGCGGTAGATCCACGCTCGCGCGCGCCGGCCGTTCGCGAGCGTGACAATCGCGCGGCGACGCTCGAAATTGTACCCCTCCTCCCGATCGAGCACCGGGAGAAGTTCGGGGCCGTCGAGACGATAGATCTCGCCGCGGACTTGGCCGGCGCCGTCGATCAGCCCGGGGTAGCGGCCGAGATCGAGGAGCTGGCCGCGCACCGCGCCCTTGCCGAGGAAGGTTGACTGCGCGGCGAGCACGCAATGCAGCGGATAGCCGCGCATCAAGGTGCCGTACGCGAACAAAAGCTCGGCGCGGAGGCGGGACGGCCGGCCGTTACTTCGGCTTGGCAAGCTGCTGGAGCGCAACCAGCGTGCGATTCGTGTCGATCGCGGCGCTACCGATCTCGACGTACCGAATGCGGCCGGTGCGGTCCACGATGTAGGTCACGCGCTTCGAGAGGTTCCAGGTGTCATCCCAGGCCCCGTACTCGCGGCTGACCCGACCAGGTGTCGCGACGTCGCTCAAGAGACGGAACGGCAGACCGAGATGCTTCGTCCACGCGAGGTTTCGTTCGGGCGGATCGGCCGAGATGCCGACGATCTCGGCGTTGAGTGCGGCGTATTTCGGCTGTTCATCCCTGAACTGGGAGAATTCGCGCTCTCAGCCGCCGGTGAACGCCTTGACGAAGAACGCGACCACGACGAAATCGCGCTGCGCCAGCGCCTCGCTGAGCTTGAATGGCCGGCCGTGCTGGTCGCCGAGCGTGATCTCTGGAGCCTTCTCGTTGACCGCGAACGGCTTGTCGCGATCGGCCGCGAGCGCCGGTCCAGCGGCGAGCGCCGGCGCGGCGATCATGGCGGCGAGCAGGACGACTAACGCTCTCAGGAGTTCTCCACGGCCTGGAGGACCGCGCCGAGAAAGTCCGGCTCGGGCAAGGCGCCCTCGAACGCCACGCGATCGTTGATGACCACCTTCGGCACGCCCATTACCTGGTAGGCGCGCGAGAGCTCCGGGAATTCGTTGGCCTCGATCACCGTCGACCGCACGCGATCCGAGGCGACCGACATGTGCTGCGCCAGGCGCACGGCCCGGGGGCAATGCGGTCAGGTGGGCGTCGAGAAGACCTTGATGTCGACGTCGGCCGCGAGCGCGCGCAGCGAGGCCAGCGTGTCCTCCGAGAGCATCGGCTCCCCGGTCGAGGCCACGATGATCGAATCGATCAGGTTGCTGAACTCGTAGCCGAGCGGGACGCCGTAGAAGCGGATGCCGTAGTCGCGGCTGCCCTCGACCACGATGGCGGGCACCTGGTCGACGCCGTAGGCCTCGGCGCGCTCGCGATCGATCGCCAGGTTCAGCACCTCGACCGCGATCTTGTCCGACAGCTCGGCGACCTCTTGCACGAGCTGCTCGTTCTGCTGACAGAGCTCGGGCGCCGCGAGCGACTGCGAGAACACCACGAGCTTCACGGGACCGACGATGCGCTCGAACTCCTTGCGGACGGCGGCCTGGTCGCGCTCGGACAGGATCGGCATGGCGTCATTATACCTGCTAGAATCGCCGCGCGAGGGAGCCACGCATGAAGCCGTTCGTGATCAACCGCTACGGCCGGATCGTGTTCCCCTTCAACTTCTTCCCCGAGCTCGACTTCTCGATCTTCGAGACGCTCGAGCAGTTCGCCGCGGTCATCAAACGCGATTTCGAGGAGAAGGCGCCCTCCGAGACCGACATCGTCGCCGGCGTCGACGCGAAGGCCTATACCGGACGGTACGACCTCCTGCGCGATCTCGCGCTGAACCTCTTCTGGGTCAACCGCTACGCGATGACGATGTACGAGAAGCGCCCGACGCGGTGGCGCGACGTGCCCAAGACGCGCGACGACGTGTTCTTGCCGGTCTTCAAGGGCTGGGAGGGCACCGAGCTGACCGCTGCGATCGAGGCCGGATACCGGGCGCTGCCGCCGAGCTTCGACGAGGGCACCGAGGACAAGATCTCGCGCATCCTGCTCGACGTCTTCCGCCACAAGAAGGGCGCCGGCGCCGAGCTGCCGCCGATCAAGCCGACCGTCGGCGAGATCCTCTCGAACCCGAAGAACCTCACCTATCACCTGCTCGCCTACAACCCCGACTACCCGGGCTACGGCTGGGACGACATCATCGAGTACACGCATCGCGTGCCAGAGGTCGAGGCGCTCATGCGACAGGCGATGGTGCTCCACAACCAGTACCGCTGGGATCGGTCCAAGACCCGGGTGATCGAGGTCGGCAAGCTGCACGACGACGACTTCGTGGTCGTGTTCCAGCCGCGCTCGACCGAGGTGCTGCAGTTCATCCGGCGCGTGAAGGGCGCGCAGCGCTCGCGGCCCCGTCGCCCGGCCCCGCTCGAGTCGCGTCCGCCGGCGCGGCCCTACCCGCCGATCGACGTGCGGACGCGCTTCTCTGTCATGCCGAAGCTGGAAGCCCTGGCCGTCTATCGCGGCGAGCGGGCCTGCACCAACGACGATCTGATCCGCAACGCCGCGTACTGCTGGTCGCCGATGACCGCGAAAGAGATCGAGCAGAAAACCGGGATCGTCGAGCGGCTCTACACCGAGCTCGACCTCGATCACATGGCGCTCCTGGCCGCGCAGCAGGCCCTCGCGAAATCGGGCCGGCGCCCCGAAGAGATCGGCGCCGTGCTCTTCTGCTCGTGCACGAGCGCCAAGATGATGCCGTCGCTCGCCACGTGGCTCTCCGGCCAGCTCGGCCTGTTCCAGACGCACGCGTCGTGCGACCTCGTGGCGGCCTGCGCCGGGCTGCCGTACGGCATCGCGGAGGCGGTGCGCCTGCTACAAGAGGTCGAACGTCCGGTGCTGCTGGTCTGCGGCGAGAAGTTCTCGGACAAGATCGGGACCGTCCGGACCTCGCGGATGATCTTCGGCGATGGCGCCGCGGCGCTCGTGATCGCTCCGGCGCCGCCCGGAGCGCCAACCGACGTCGAGTGGGTGCAGACCTACGCGAGCGGCCCGATGAGCGAAGTTGACTCGATCATCTGGCCAAACCCGGAGTTCGACAACAACATCACGGTCTACGGGCCGCAGGTGATGACCTTGGTGCGCCGCTACCTGACGCAGATGATCGACGAGCTGCGCGCGCTGCCCCACGCCGACGGCGCCGCGGGCTCGCTCCTGGACAGCGTCGATCTGATCGTGCCCCATCAGGCCAACAAGACAATGGTGATCGATCTCGCCGAGGCCGCCGGCGTCGGACCCGAGCGCCTCTACTTCGACATCGAGCGGGTCGGCAACACCTCTTCGGCGTCGATCCCGATCGCGATCCACGATGCGGTGCGCGAGGGCGTCATCAACCGGCCGATGCGCATCTTCTCGCCCGGCTTCGGCGCGGGCGCCGTCGCCGGCTACGTCGTCGCGCGGATCGATCCCGCGATCGTTGCGACGTAGATCGAGGGCGCGCGACCGTCTCAGTCCGGATCATCGAAGAGCGGGAGGACCAGGAGATGATTGACACTGCGAGGCTTCGTCCGATCGACGGAACGTTCGCCGCCGAGGCGCTCGACATCGACATCGCCCGACCGCTGGACGCCGAAGCCCTCGCCTGGATCGAGCGCGCCTTCGCGAGCCACCCCGTGCTGGTGTTCCGCGAGCAGGATCTGGGGCCCGGCGAGCTGGCGGCCTTCGGGCGCTGCTTCGGCAAGCCGAAGCGCCACGCGCTGGTCGACTATCGCCATGCCGAGTACCCGGACGTGTCGTGGCTGACCAACGTCGACAAGGACGGCAACATCGACTGGTTCGGCGTCAAGCGCGCCACCGACTGGCACACCGACTCGCCGTACGAGGACGAACCGCCGCGGCTGGCGATCCTGCACGCGAAGGAAGTGCCCTCCGCGAAGGGCGGGACGATGTTCGCCGACATGCGGGCGGCCTACGACGCGCTGTCCGGCGATATGAAGCACCGCCTCGCCGGCATGGTCGGGCTCCACGGGCGGCACGATGGCCCCGCCGGGCTACGGCTGTACGAGGGCGATCCCGACCAGCACGTCGAGCACGCGTATACGGAAAAAGCACGCCCGGCCGTCGTCACCCATCCGGTCACGGGGCGGCGAATCCTCTTCGTCAATCCGCTGCACACGCACGGCTTCCAGGGAATGGCTCGCGACGACGCCTTCGCGCTGATCGAGGAGCTGGCCCAGCATTCGACGCGGGACCAGTTCGTCTACTACCACCAATGGCGAGTGGGCGACGTGCTGATGTGGGACGAGCTCGCGACGATGCACCGGGGCGCCGGCGACTATCGCCCGGATGAGCGTCGAATCATGCTGCGTACCATCGTCTACTCGAGCTAGAG
>DATEMW010000123.1:0-2361 GCA_035275385.1 Candidatus Methylomirabilota bacterium
CGGCCCGAGCCCCAAGGTGCTCGACGCGATCCGGAGCCTGCCGCCCGACGCATACGCGGCGTATCCGGAGTACGCCGGGCTCAACGCGGCGTATGCCGAGACGATCGGCGTCCCGGAGCGCCACGTCGAGGCCTTCAACGGTGTCGACGCGGCGATCCGCGCGATCTTCGACGCGTACGGCGAGAAGGACAGCACGTTCCTGACGACCGCGCCGACCTTCGGCTACTACGAGCCCTGCGCCCAGCAGCAGGGTATGGTGATCGATGAAGTCCTCTATCCGCCCGATCTGAGCTTTCCGCTGGCGGCAATTGGGGCGAAGCTCGAGTCGCGCCCGCGCCTGCTCTTCGTGTGCAACCCCAACAACCCGACCGGCACGCTCGTCGAGCCGTCCACCTTGATCGCGCTGGCCCGCTCGGCCCCGGAGACGCTCGTGGTGGTCGACGAGCTCTACGTCGCCTTCACGGGCCGCTCCGTGGCGCCGCTCGCCCTCGAGCTCCCGAACGTCGTCGCGCTGCAATCGCTCTCGAAGGCCGCGGGGCTCGCCGCGCTGCGCCTGGGCTTCGCGGTCGGCCACCCGACGATCATCGAGCGGCTGCGGCGCGTGACGGGGCCGTACGACATCAACATGTTCGCCGTGGTGGCGGGCAAGGCCGCGATGGCCGATGCCGAGCACACGCGGCGCTACGTCGGAGAAGTGCGGGCGGCGCGGGAATGGACCGCGGCGGCGCTGTCGCGACTAGGAGTGCGCTGGGCCGGCGAAGGCGGCAACTACCTGCTGGTGTGGCCGCCGGACGATTGCGGCGCGACCGTGCAGGCGCTGCGCGAGCGGGGAATCCTCGTCAGGAGCATGGCGAAGAAGCCGGTCATCGACGGCAGCTTCCGTCTGACGATCGGCACCCGCGCCGACATGCAGCGCTTCGTCGACGCGTTTTCGTCGATCGCGCCTCAGACGCGATCGGCGCGATAGTGCGTGGCGTAGGCGTGGCGGCACTGCTCGCGTAGCTCGGCCTCGCCGATCTCGCGCATCGCGAAGCGCGCGGTCGAGATCTCCGACAGATCGAGCTCGGAACGCCCGTTCACGATCCACTCGGCCAGCGCTTCACCGAGCGCCGGCGACGCGCTCAGCCCGCCGACGCAGCAGCCGCTCATCACCCACGCGCCCGCGACGCCGGGCAGCGGCCCGACCAGATAGCGGTCGTCGGTCGTGAGCGTCGGCAGGCCGCCGCGGTGCTCCGCGATCTGGATCGCCGAGTCCTGGAAGATCGGGAACTGCTCGGCGACGGTTGCGGCCAGCCGGCGAAGCACCTGCATGTCGAGGGGCAGCTCGCTCATCTCGAACGTGGGCTCGAGCGTCGAGGCGTCGACCTGGAGAGGATCGGACTCGTAGCCGCCCAGCATCAGGCCGCCGCGCTCGTGCCGGACGTAGACGTTGGCGTCGATCACGCGGGCGATCGGGAATTCTTGTGTCACGCCGGGAATCGGCTCGGTGATCAAGAGCTGGTGGCGCGTGGGCACGACCTGCAGCGCGCCGCCCAGGCGCTCGGCGACGAGACGCGACCACGCGCCGGCCGCGTCGACGACCACGCGCGTCGCGATCGTACCCAGCGGGGTGAGCACGCCTTCCACGCCGCGGGGGCCGATCTCGAAGCCGATGGCCGGCGTCTGCGACAAGAGCGTGGCGCCGATCTTCTCGGCCGCGCGGCAATACCCGATCGGCAGCTCGGATGGCTCGACGTTGCAGTCGGTCGGGCTCCACGTGACGGCGACGATGCCGCGTTCGCGCAGAATCGGCAGTCGCCGCCGCGCCTCGACGGTCGAGACGAAGTCGATCGGCACGCCGGCCTCGCGTCCGCGTTCGACTTCGCGCGCGAGCTGGGCGGCATCGCGATCGTTGCGCGCGATCTTGAGCGCGCCGCTCTGCGTGAAGCGAAGCGGCTGGCCGGTCTCGTCGGTGAAGGCCGCGAGCTTCACGACCGCGCGGCGCGCAATGGCGGTGAGAGCCGGAGTGGCGCGGACCTGACTGGTGAGGCCGGCGGCGCGGGGCGAGGTTTGCGAGGCGAGGCGGGAACGATCCAGGACCGCGACCCGCAGGCCGTGCCGGGCCAGGTGATACGCGACGCTCGAGCCGAAGGCGCCCGAGCCGACGACGACCGCGTCTGCCGTGTCGATCATCGGCCCGGGCGCCTCATCGGCCCGGTCTCAGTCTCGCAGCGTGTCGAGCCGCTTGACGATCTCGCGCTTGGGCGCGGCACCCACCAGCCGGTCCTTCTCGACGCCGTACTTGAAGAACACCAGCTGCGGGATCGCCTGCACGCCGAAGCGGGCGGCGAGCGCCGGCTCTTCGTCGACGTTCACCTTGGC
>DATEMW010000124.1:0-13355 GCA_035275385.1 Candidatus Methylomirabilota bacterium
CCGGTGTGCCAGCGCCAGTACTCGGCGAACGGGTGGCTCATCCGAAGATTCAGGCCCGTCGTGTCGTACGTGTAGTCCTGATAGTCGCGAATGCTCTTGTAGATGTCGAAGCCGCCCGAGAGGGGCCGGTCGAACAGCCACGGGTCGGTGAAGCTGATCGTGCCCTGCTGGGTCACGGCGCCGGCCCGGATCCTGATGGCCACCTCCCAGCCTCGGCCGAGGAAGTTGCGCTGGGCCAGGTCGATCGTACCCACGAGAGAGTCGACCGAGGAGTAGCCGCCGCCGATGCTGAAGATACCGGTGGCCCGCTCGACCACCTCGATATTCACGACGATCCGCGTCTTGTCGGTGCCGGGCAGGGTCGTGACGTTGACGCTCTCGAAGTAGCCCAGGTTGACCAGACGCTGGCGCGCCCGCTCCCGCTTCTGGAGCGTGTAGAGCTCGCCCTCGTGGAGCGGCAACTCGCGGCGCAGAATCTTGTCCTGGCTCCGCACGTTGCCGGTGATGTTGATGCGCTCGACGTAGACCTCGGGCCCCTCGGTGATCTCGAAGGTCAGGTTGATCTGGTTGACCGCCGGCAGCTGATCGCGCCGGGGGTTGACGTCGGCGGAGGCGCGGCCGATCGTGCTGTAGAGGTTCAGGATCGCGTTCGTGGTCTCGCGGACCCGACCCACCGAGAACACGTCGCCGGTCCTGAGCCGGAGCTGGCGCTCGACCTCGATCTCCGGCAGCAGAGTGACGCCGGTGATCTTCACGTCGCCGACCCGGAACTGCGGCCCCTCGACGACCACGATCGTGATGGTCACCCGCGCCTTCTCGCGATCGACCGCCACGTCGTGCGATTCGACGCGGGCCTGGATGAAGCCGTAGTCGTTGTAGGCCTGGATGATGCGATCGACGTCGATCTCGAGGCGCTGGCGCTGCACCTTGCCGCGAAGGATGAAGTACTGCCGCTCCTTGGTCTCCATCGCGTCTTTGAGCTGGTCGTCCCGCAGTCCTTTGTTGCCGACGAAGACGATCTTGTCGATCGTCATCTGGCGGCCCTCGACGACGTTGAAGACCACCTTCACGTCGGCGTCGGCGAACTTCTCGACGGTCGGCGTGATCTGGACCTCGAAGTAGCCTTCGTCCTCGTAGAAGTCGCGCAGCTTCTCAACGGCGCGCTGCACCTCGACCGGGTTGTAGACGCTTCCGAGCTTGAGTTCGATCTTCTCCTGAAGCGTCTCCCGATCCTGCTTTTTGTTGCCGACGAAGTCGACGTCGCGGATGAAGGGCCGCTCGGAGACCACGAAGACCACCTTCACACCGCCCTCGAAATCCTCGACCCGCATCTGCACGTCGTCAAAGAAGCCGAGGCCGAAGATGGAGCGGATGTCCTCGGCCAGAACGGTGGGGTTGAACGCTGAGCCGACGCTACTCTTGACGCGGCCGAGGATCACGGCGTCCTGGACACGGCGATTGCCCTCGACGTGGATGTCCCTGATGACAATCGGCGGTGGTTGGGACTGCTGCGCCCGCGCGGTCGACGCCAGGAGGAGGCCGGCCGTCAGCACGACGACGACCGCGAGACACACCTGCCCGGCTCTCGTCACCGGGCTCTCAGGCGTGTCGGGTTACGGCCTTAGTGCTCAGCAAGCTCGAGCGGCGCGTCGGCGGCCTGGGCTTCGCGGAACTTGAAGTTCGCGCCCTCGATGTCGACCTCGATGCGGGCGCTCTCCGCGACCTGGCCGCGAACGATCGCTTCGGCCAGGGGATCCTCGATGTGCTTCTGGATCGTCCGCCGCAGTTGCCGCGCGCCGTACGTCTGATCGTATCCCTTCTCCACCAGCGCCGCTTCGGCCGCCGGCGTGAGAATCAGCTCGATCCCCTTCTCGGTGAGCTGCTTGTTGATCTTGCCGATCATCAACCGGATGATTTCCTTGATGTGGTCGAGCGACAGCGCGTGGAAGACGATGATGTCGTCGATCCGGTTCAGGAACTCCGGCCGGAACGCCCGCTTCATCTCCTCGAGGACGCGCTCCTTCATCTTCTCGTAGGTCGACTCGTCCGTCTCCTGCAGGAATCCTGGGGACACGCGCTTGCCGATCAGGCTCGTCCCGAGGTTGGAGGTCATGATGAGAATCGTGTTCTTGAAGTCGACGACGTGGCCGAGCGAATCGGTGAGCCGCCCGTCGTCGAGAACCTGCAGCATCATGTTGAACACGTCGGGATGCGCCTTCTCGATCTCGTCGAAGAGCACCACCGAGTACGGGCGCCGCCGCACCTTTTCGGTGAGGAAGCCGCCCTCTTCGTAGCCGACGTAGCCGGGAGGCGCGCCGAGGAGCCGCGAGACCGAGAACTTCTCCATGTACTCGGACATGTCGACTCGGATCAGCGCGTTCTCGTCGCCGAACAGATACTCGGCGAGCGCCCGGGCGAGCTCGGTCTTGCCGACGCCCGTCGGGCCGAGGAACACGAACGAGCCGACGGGGCGCTTGGCGTCCTTCAGGCCGGCCCGCGAGCGGCGGATCGCCCGCGCGACGGCGGCGACCGCGTCGTTCTGGCCGATGATCCGACCGTGGAGCGCTTCCTCCATCCGGGCGAGCTTCTCGGACTCCTTCTCTTCGAGCTTGGCCAGCGGGATGCCGGTCCAGCGGGACACGATGAACTCGATGTCCTCTTCTTCGACCGACTGCGTCCCCTTGCCCTTGTTCTTCTCCCACTCGCGCTTGAGCTCCTCGTCGCGGTGGCGAAGGACCTTCTCCTTTTCACGGAGCGAGGCGGCCTTTTCGAACTCCTGCGCCTCGAGGTACATGTCCTTCTCGCGAATCACGCGCTCGAGCTCCTTCTCGATCTCCTTGAGCTCGGGCGGCGGCGTGAGCGCCATGAGGCGGGTCCGCGAGGAAGCTTCGTCGATGACGTCGATCGCCTTGTCCGGGAGCTGGCGGTCCGTGATGTAGCGGTCGGCCAGCTGGACCGCCGCGGAGATCGCACGCTCGCTGATCTTCACCCGGTGGTGCGCCTCGTACTTGTGGCGCAGCCCGCGGATGATCTCGATCGCCTGCGGCACCGACGGCGCCTTGACGATGACCGGCTGGAAGCGGCGCTCGAGCGCGCCGTCCTTCTCGATGTACTTGCGGTACTCGTCGAGGGTCGTCGCGCCGATCGTCTGGATCTCGCCGCGCGACAGGGCCGGCTTGAGCATGTTCGAGGCGTCGATCGCTCCCTCGGCCGCGCCGGCGCCGATGAGCGTGTGGAGCTCGTCCAGGAACAGCACGACGTTCTCGGACTGGCGGATCTCCTTCATCACCGCCTTGAGCCGCTCCTCGAACTGGCCGCGGTACTTCGTGCCGGCGACGAGCGCGCCCAGGTCGAGCTGGAGCAGCCGCTTGTTCGCGAGCACGTCGGGGACGTCGTGGCTGATGATCTTCTGCGCGAGCCCTTCGACGATCGCGGTCTTGCCGACGCCGGGCTCACCGATCAGAACGGGGTTGTTCTTCGTCCGCCGCGCCAGGATCTGGATCACGCGCTCGATCTCTTGCTCACGGCCGATGACGGGGTCGAGCTTGCTCTCGCGCGCCAGCTGGGTGAGGTCGCGGGCGAACTCGTCGAGGACCGGCGTCTGCGAGCGCTTCTTCGGCCGCGGATAGTACTGGTCGCCCAGCAGCGCGAGCGTCTCCTGACGGACTTCGTCGAGGCGGGCGCCGAGCGATTCGAGGATCTTCGCGGCGATCGACTGGCCTTCCTTCATGAGTCCGAGCAGCAGATGCTCGGTACCGATGTAGTTGTGGCCGAGCTGGCGGGCCTCCTCGATCGAGAGCTCGAGGACGCGCTTGGCCTGCGGCGTGAACGGCACTTCGCCGAACGTCAGCGTCTTGGGGAACCCGGCGAGCGCCCGCTCGACCTCCGCCTTCACCGTCTCGAGCCTGAGGCCGAGACGCTGGAGAACCGCGGTCGCGATTCCCTCGCCGTCGCGGATCAGCCCGAGAAGGACGTGCTCCGTACCGACGAAATCGTGGCGGAAACGACCGGCTTCCTCACGCGCTAAGATAATGACCCGTCGCGCCCGTTCGGTGAACCGTTCAAACACTGGTGGTCCCCACCCCTCCCGCAGGTCGCGGAGATGCGAATTTACTTGCGATGGCGGCTAGTTACCGGACTGCGAATTTAGTATAGCCCACCGCCTACAAGGCCGCTAGCCTTTTTTCCCCCGGAACTACTAACTGCGCGAAACAGCTATCCGATCTGTGCCGACTCCCCCCGGATCTCCCGCGCGCGGCCCTCGACCAGACGATACCCCCGCTCGGCCTTCTGGGCCAGATCGGGGTTGTGGGTGGCCACGAGGAAGGCCAAGCCGCGCTCGGCCTGCAGACGCAGGAACAAGTCGTAGATGACCTCGCTCGTCTTGGGGTCGAGGTTTCCCGTCGGCTCGTCGGCGAGGATGACCTTCGGGTTGTTGATGAGCGCACGTGCGATCGCGACCCGCTGCTGCTCGCCGCCCGAGAGCTCGCCCGGAAGATGGTTCAGCCGATCGCCAAGGCCGACCTCGGCCAGCGCCGCGGCCGCGAGCTCTCTGACCTCGCGCGCGGGCTTGCGCTCGATCAGCGCCGGGATCATCGCGTTCTCGAGGGCGCTCATGTCGCCGAGAAGATTGTAGAACTGGAAAACGAACCCGACGTCGCGCCGGCGATAACGCGCCAGCCCCGCCTCGCCCCAGGCGGCGAGATCCTCGCCCTGGAACAAGACGCGCCCGGCCGTGGGTCGGTCGAGGCCGCCGAGCAAATGCAGCAAGGTCGACTTGCCCACACCGGAAGCGCCAATGAGCGCGACGAACTCGCCCGGCGCCAAGGTGACGCTTACCCCCCGGAGGACCCGGACGACCTCGGGACCGGAGCGGTACTCCTTCTCGAGCTCCTCCGCGACCAGGAGCGCCGTCGGCGCGCTCGCGTCACTCATAGCGCAACACGTCGACGGGCGCGAGTGAGCCGGCCCGCTTGGCCGGGATGATGGTCGCGAGAAAGGACAGGATCAGGGTGGCGCCGATGATCAGCAGGCCGTCGCTCAACGTCAGCTTCATCGGAAGGTGATCGATCTGGTACACGTCGCCGGCGAGCCGGATGACCTTGTAGGTGTTCTGCGCCCAGATCAGGATGAGCCCCGCGGCCGCGCCGGCCGCGGTGCCCGCGATGCCGATGGTCATGCCCACGGCGAAGAACACGAGCGTGATCGACCGCGAGGAGGCGCCGACCGCCTTGAGGATCCCGATCTCCTTGCGCTTCTCGGCGACGAGCAGCACGAGATGGCCGATGATCGCGAAGGCCGCCACCAGCACGATGATCGTGACCACGACGAACAGCGCGAGCTTCTCCAGCTGGAGCGCGGCGAAGAGGCTTCGGTTCATCTCCATCCAGTCGCGCACCCAGTAGCGGAAGCCGAGCTGCGCCGAGACGATGCGGCCCACGTCCTTGGCGGCGAAGGGATCGTCGAGCTTGACCTCGATGCCGGTGACCCCGGCCAGCCCTGCGAACTCCTTGGCGAGCGGCAGGCTCAGATAGGCGATCGACGAGTCGTACTCGTGCATGCCGATCTCGATCGTACCGGCGACGACGTAGCGCCGCATCTTCGGGACCATGCCGACCGCCGTCATCGCACCCTCCGGCGAGATCACGGTGATCGAGTCGCCCGTGAACACGCCGAGGCTCCGCGCCAGCTCGCGCCCGAGCAGGATGGCGGGCGCGCCGTCGGCCAAGGGATCGACCGAGCCCTGACGCAGCTGCGATTTCACGTCGGCGCGCACGGCCGGCGTCGTGAGGTCGACGCCGCGGATCAACCCGCCCCGTGCGCCGCCGCTGGCCGTGGTGAACAGCGCCTGCTGGTGCACGAACGGCGTGGCCGAGTGCACACCGCGTATCGCCTTCACCCGGCCGGCGACCTTGTCGGCGTCGTCGAGCCCCTGCGAGCCCCCCTGGAAGATCAGGAGGTGCGGGCTCCCCGCGATGATGCGGTCGCGGATCCCGTCCTGGAAGCCGGTCATCACCGCGAGCACGACGATCAGCGCCGCGACGCCGAGGAACACGCCGCCCAGGCCGATCCAGACGAACAGCGAGAGGTTCGTCCGCTGCCCGCGGGCGCGGAGATACCGGAAACCGAGGAACAGCTCGAACGGCAGCCGGCTCTTCATCGGCCGCCTTCCGGCCGCAGCAGCGGAAACAGGATCGTCTCGCGGATGGACGGCTGATTCGCGAACATCATGAGCAGCCGGTCGATGCCGATGCCCTCGCCCGCGGCCGGGGGCATCCCGTATTCGAGCGCGCGCACGTAGTCTTCGTCGAGCCAGTGGGCCTCGTCGTCGCCGCGGGCCTGCAGGGCCGCCTGCTCGCGGAAGCGGGCGAGCTGGTCGATCGGATCGTTGAGCTCACTGTAGGCGTTGGCCATCTCGTGGCGCGCGACGAAGAGCTCGAAGCGATCGACGAGCGCCGGGTTGTCGCGCTTGCGCTTGGCCAGCGGCGAGAGCTCGGTCGGAAAGTCGATGACGAACGTCGGCTGCACCAGAGTCGGCTCGACCAGGGTCTCGAAGACCTCCTTCCAGAGCTTCGAGGCCGGCCCGCCGTCGTGGGTGATGCCGCGCGCCGCCGCCGCCCGCGCCACGGTGTGGACGTCGGTCGTCGGCGTCACGGCCACGCCGAGCGCCTGCGAGAGGCCCTCGAAGAACGGCAGGCGCCGCCACGGCGGCTTGAGATCGAGCGTGTGCTCGCCCCACACCAGCGACAGCGAGCCGCGCAGCGCGTGCGCGAGCTCGACGAAGAGCGCCTCCGTCAGCTCCATCAGATCGGTGTAGTCCGCGTACGCCTGATAGAACTCGAGCGTCGTGAACTCGGGGTTGTGCATCGTCGAGACGCCTTCGTTCCGGAAGTTCCGGTTGATCTCGTAGACGCGCTCGAATCCCCCCACGAGCAGCCGCTTGAGATAGAGCTCGGGCGCGATGCGCATATAGAGATCCAGGTCGAGCGCGTTGTGGTGCGTCTTGAACGGCCGCGCGATCGCGCCGCCCGGGATCGGCTGCATCATCGGCGTCTCGACCTCGAGGAAGCCGCGCGCGTCGAGAAACGCGCGGATGCCGCGGACCAGCCGGGCGCGCATCGTGAAGACGTCACGCGCCTCGTTGTTGACGATCAGGTCGACGTAGCGCTGGCGGTAGCGCGTCTCCACGTCCTTGAGCCCGTGCCACTTCTCGGGAAGCGGCCGGAGCGACTTGGCCAGGAACGTGAACGTCTTGACCGCGACGGTGAGCTCGCCGGTCCGCGTCCGGAACATCTCGCCGGTGACGCCGACGAAGTCGCCCATGTCCAGCTCGACGAACCGGGCGTAGTCGTCGCCCAGGCCGTCGGCCCGCGCGTAGAGCTGGATGCGTCCGGTCTGGTCCATGAGATGGGCGAAGCACGTCTTGCCGTGATGGCGGATCGCCACGATGCGTCCGGCGAGGCTCACCGGGCCGTAGCCCTTCAGCTCTTCGTCATTCGCGTTGCCCAGCCGCTCGGCCAGATCGCGCGCCCACTGGCTCACCGGATAACGGCCGCCGAACGGATCGACGCCGCGGCCGCGCAGGGTGTCGAGCTTCTCGCGGCGCAAACGGATCAGCTCGTTCTCGTCTTGTATCGGCGCCGATTCTCCGTGCGCGCGCCCGGCTCGCTCGTCGCTCATGCTTCCCGGCCTCGCGCCCAGAGCAGGTACGCCTTGATGAACGGGTCGAGGTCGCCGTCCATGACGCCGTCCACGTTGCCCACCTCGAGTCCCGTCCGGTGGTCCTTGATCAGCTGATAGGGATGAAACGTGTACGAGCGGATCTGGCTGCCGAAGGCGATCTCTTTCTTCTGTCCGGTGAGCTCGGCCAGCTCCTCGCGCTGCTTCCTCTCGGCGATCTCGTAGAGCCGCGCCTTGAGAATGCGCATCGCGGTGTCGCGGTTCCTGAGCTGCGAGCGCTCGTTCTGGCACGACACGACGATGTTCGTCGGGATGTGGGTGATCCGCACCGCCGAGTCGGCCGTGTTGACCCCCTGCCCGCCCGGGCCCGACGCGCGGAAGACGTCGATGCGGAGCTCGTCCTCGCGCACGGTGACCTCGACGTCGTCGACCTCGGGCGTCACGGCGACCGACGCGAAGCTCGTCTGTCGGCGGCTCGAGGCGTCGAACGGCGAGATGCGCACGAGCCGATGCACGCCGGTCTCCCCGCGGAGGTAGCCGAACGCGTACTCGCCGGAGACCTCGACCGTGGCCGACTTGATCCCCGCCTCGTCGCCCGGCAGCAGATCGACGACCTCGGCCTTGAGGCCGGCGCGCTCACACCAGCGCAGGTACATGCGGAGGAGCATCTGGGCCCAGTCCTGCGATTCGGTCCCGCCCGCGCCGGGATGGATCGACACGATCGCCGCCTTCGTGTCGTGGGGGCCCGACAGCATGATCTTCAGCTCGTACTCGTCGAGGTCCTTCGCGAGGCCGGTGACGCCCTCGCCGATCTCGGCGTCGAGGCTGCCGTCGCCCGCTTCCTCGGCGAGCTCGAGCAGCACGGCGAGATCGTCGGCCTTCCCGCTGAGCTCCTTCACTCGCGCGACGACGCGCGAGAGCTCCGTGCGCTCGCGGACGACTTCCTGAGCGCGGCGGTTGTCCTCCCAGAAGGAGGGCTTGGCCATATCGTTGTCGAGGGTCGCGAGGCGCTGTTCCTTCCCGGGCAGGTCAAAGATGGCCCCGGAGCTCGGTCACCCGGGCCGACAGCGCGTTCACGTCGCGCTTGAGGTCGCCGAGCATCAGGCGGCTCGCTTCCAGGCCCGGGCAGCGAGCGACGCGCCGGAGACGACGATCGCCAGGTACGCGATCCAGTCTCCCAGGCGCGAGTAGAGCGTGAGGCCGTTCCGGAGCGGCACCCGCTCGGCAGCGGTGGTGCGCTCGTAGAGCGCGATGCGACGAACGATCTTGCCGGTCGGCATGATGAAGGCCGAGACTCCCGTGTTCGCGGCGCGTACCACGGCGACGCGATGCTCGACGGCACGGAATGGATACATGGCGAGATGTTGCCACGGGCCGCTCGTACGACCAAACCATGCGTCGTTGGTCATGTTCACGATCAGGCGCGCCCCACCTTTCACGAACTCGCGGACCAGCTCAGGAAAGATTCCTTCGTAACAGATCACCACTCCGAACGGAGCCGGCGGGCCGGGGAAGACGCTCGCGGTGGAGCCCGGCTCGAGCTCGGCGATGAACTCGGCCCAGCTCCGAACGAAGCCGATCAATCCCGACAGCGGGACGTATTCGCCGAACGGGACGAGCTTGATCTTATCATACCGGCCGACGATGCCCCGTTCGGTTAGGAGAAACGCGCTGTTACGTATCTTCGGCGGAGTCGATCCATCAACGTCGATCGAGCCGACCAGGAGTGGGACCCTCAGCGAGCCAGAGAGCGCGCCGAGCGTGCGCAGGAGCTCGGGCTCGCGCCGGATCGGCGCCGGCGCCGCGGTCTCGGGCCACACGATCAGGTCGGGGCGCTCGGCGCCCGCGCGCGAGGTCAGCGTGAGATAGATGGCCATCGTCGTCGACGCGAACGCCGGATCGAACTTCAGCGGCTGCTCGATCGACGGCTGCATGATCGCGACGTTCACCTCGCCCGGCGGCGCCGGCGCCGCCAGACGCCAGGCCCCGAACGCGAGGGTCCCGCCGAGCAGCAGCCCGGAGAGCGCGACCCCGGCGAGCGCGGGACGCCAAGCGAGCACGAAGCAGCCGGTGATCGCCGCGTTCACCGCGACGATCAGCAGCGAGACCGCGTAGACGCCGCCGAGCTCCGCGATCTGGATGACCGGCAGGCGCAGATACTGCGAGTAGCCCAGGAGTCCCCACGGGAAGCCCCCGAAGAGATGGCCGCGCACCCACTCGCCAGCGACCCAGAGAAACGGCGAGGCGCAGAGCGCCCAGATGATCGAGCGCCGCGCGAGCCACGAGACACAAGCGGCGAAGGCGGCGACGTAGAGCGCGCAGTACCCGGCGAGCGCGAGCGTCGGCCCCCAGGTCAGCGGCCACGGAATCGAGCTGTAGGTGTTGAACGTGAAGTCGAGCCACCGCAGCAATACGAGGTAGAACACCGTCCCGAAGAGCCACCCCCACCCGAACGCGACGCGCACGGGCAGGCGCAGCGCCTCGACGATCAGCGGGGTGAGCGCGACCCAGACCACGCCTTCCCAGTCGGTTCGCGGAAACCCGAGCCCCATGACGAACGCGGTCGCCACGAGGATCAGGGCGCGACGCGGCGCCGGAAGAAACCTCAGGAGCCCCACGCGAGCCGATCGGCCAGGAAGCGCGGCAGGCCCCCGCGGAGGATCTTCGCGCGCGCCGCCTCCACGTCGTACGCGACGCGGCGTATCGCGACGACTCCGCGGTCGAGGTCCCAGATGGCGTAGGAGGCGCGCGGATCGCGATCGCGCGGCTGACCGACGCTGCCCACGTTCACGAGGTAGCGCCGGCCGCGTTCGAGCTCGAGCTCGACGGCACCGGCGCGATGCTCGGGCCCGGAGGAGCCCAGCGACCACGCGCCGGCCAGGTGCGAATGGCCGAAGAAGCAGAGCCGGGTCTTGAAGGCGCCAAATACCTCGAAGCCGTCCTGCGCCGTGAGCAGATACTCCCACTCGTCGGGGCGGTCGGGCGAAGCGTGGACGAGCGTGGCGTCACCGACCTCGGCGACCAGCGGCAGGGCCGCCAGATAGCTCCGATGGTCCACGTCGACTCGCTCCTGCGTCCATTCGGCGGCGGCGCGGGCGTGGACGTTGAACCAGTCGAGGTCGATGAGCCCGGCGACCGCGTGCTCGTGGTTGCCGGAGACGATCGCCTGCGCGCGCTCGGCGACGGTCTCGATGCACGCGACGGGGTCCGCGCCGTACCCGACCAGGTCACCCAGGCAGAGCACGGCGTCGGTCCTCGGCGCCGCGTCGGCCAGCACCGCCTGCAGCGCTTCGAGATTCGCATGGATGTCCGAGAGCACGGCGTACCGCACGGGGGCAGCTCAGAACGTCGGACGGACTTCTTTGTGGATGCGATCGAGCAAGCCGTTGATGAACCGGCTCGACTCCTTGGTGCCGAACTTCTTGGAGATCTCGATGGCCTCGTTGATCGCGACCTTCGGCGGCACATCGGCGGTCCACAGGAGCTCGTAGACCGCGAGCCGCAGGATGTTGCGGTCGACGACGGCCATGCGCTCGATGTCCCAATGCTCGGCGAACTGCGAGAGCGCATGATCGATCTTCGCCTGATTGGACTTCGTGCCCCGGACGAGCGCCTCGGCGAATACCCGCGTGTCCTCGTCGACCGGATGGCGCGCCCAGAACTCCTCATCGTGCGGCGTCGGATCGTCGTCGCCGTTGAGGTCGAGCTGATAGAGGAACTGCAGCGCGACCTCGCGAGCCTTCCTGCGCTTGCCGCCGTGGCTGCGGCTGGCGCGGCTAGCGTCGCCGTGCATGTCCTTGTCCGGGGCGCGCCGGGCTCTTGGCCGCTCGATGGGCGCCGAGCTGACGGATCCACTCGACCATCTGCAGCGCCGCCTCGGCGGCCTCTTCGCCGCGGTTCCCGACGTCGCCCCCCGCGCGCGCCCACGCCTGCTCCTCGGTGAGCGCGGTGATGACGCCAAAGGTGGTGGGCACACCGGTCGTGAGCGCGACGTGCCGGATCCCCGCGGCGGCCTCGCGCGCGACGTGCTCGAAGTGGGGGGTCTGCCCTCTGATGACGACGCCGACGCACACGATTCCAGAATACCGCCCGCTGGTCGCCAGGTGGTTCGCCGCCTGCGGGAGCTCGAACGATCCGGGGACCCAGTGGACCTCGATCGCGTCAGGACCCAGGCGCGCCGCTCGCAGCGCCTGCAGCGCGCCTGCGACGAGTCTCTGGGTGATGCGCTCGTTGAAGCGGGACGCGACGATCGCGAACTTGAACGGCCCGGCCCCGGTGCTCCCGGCAGCCCGGCGATACTTCGGCGCGCGCCCGGCCATCTCAGTCCGGAAGGGACGACAGGAGGTGCCCGAGCTTGTCGCGCTTGGTACTGAGGTACTTCCGATTCGTCTCGGTCGCCGGGATCTCGATCGGGACGCGCTCGGAAATATGCAGCCCGTAGCCCTCGAGGCCGACGATCTTCTTCGGGTTGTTCGTCAGGAGCTTGAGATTCTTCACGCCCAGGTCGACCAGGATCTGAGCGCCGATGCCGTAATCACGCAGATCGGCGTGGAATCCGAGCGCGGCGTTGGCCTCGACCGTGTCCTTGCCCTGGTCCTGCAGCTCGTAGGCGCGCATCTTGTTCAGGAGCCCGATCCCGCGCCCTTCCTGCCGCATGTACACGAACACGCCGCGGCCCTCGGCCTGGATCCGGGTCAGCGCCTTGTCGAGCTGCAGGCCGCAGTCGCACCGGCGGGAGCTGAACACGTCGCCCGTCAGGCACTCGGAGTGCACGCGCACGAGCACCGGCGAGTCGCCGGAGACCGAGCCCATCACCAGCGCGAGCGGCACCCGGCTGTCGACGGTCGTGTCGTAGGCGACCGCGGTGAACTCGCCGTAGTCGGTCGGCAGCTTCGTGGTCGCGATCCGGCGCACCAGCTTTTCCTTGTGAATCCGGTACTCGATGAGGTCCCGGATCGTGATCATCTTGAGCCCGTGCGTGGTCGCGAGCTCGGTCAGCTGCGGCACGCGCGCCATGCCGCCGTCCTCGTCGAGCACCTCGCAGATGACCCCGGCCGGGTAGCAGCCCGCCAGACGGGCGAGGTCGATCGCGGCCTCGGTGTGGCCGGCGCGCCGAAGGACCCCGCCTCCCATCGCCCGGAGCGGCAGGATGTGCCCGGGGCGCGTGAGGTCGTCGGCGCGCATCAGCGGGTCGACCAGGGTGCGGATCGTGACGGCGCGGTCGTAGGCGGAGGTTCCGGTGGTGACCCCGCGCTTGGCGTCGACGGTGACCGTGAACGCGGTGCCCATCGGGGCCGTATTGTCGGAAACCATCATCGAGATCTTGAGCTCGTCGAGGCGCTCGCCGAGCAGGGGCACGCAGATAAGCCCACGTCCGTGCTTGGCCATGAAGTTCACGGCTTCAGGAGTCACGCGGTCGGCAGCCATGACCAGGTCGCCCTCGTTCTCGCGGTCCTCATCGTCGACAACGAGGAGGAGGCGTCCTTGACGGATCTCCTCGATGCCCTCCTCGATGGCCGAAAACCCGGTCATGTCGTCCCCCTCAGTGCGAGCGAGCGCAGCACGTACTTGCCGATCACGTCCACCTCGATGTTCGACACGTGGCCCGGCTCGAGCCGGCCCAAGGTCGTCACCGCCAGCGTGTGCGGAATCAGCATGACCTCGAAGCTCCGATC
>DATEMW010000125.1:0-9130 GCA_035275385.1 Candidatus Methylomirabilota bacterium
TTGAGGAACTGGATCAGCGACTCGCCGTCCAGATGCGCGCCGCGCTGGGCCGAGCCCAGGAACGCGTGGCCCTCGACGCCGTCGTCGGTCTTGATCGCGAGCAGGCCGAGCTGGCTCTTGCCGCTGAAGCGGCCGGTGTGCCGACCGTACGTCGTCGCGGGGATATCGGTCCAGGCGAACAGGGTGAGCGTGACGTCGGTGATCTTCACTTCGAGGCTCCGTTCTCGTTGCGCGCGCCACCGGCTCCGGAACCGGCCGGGCGCGCCGCTGATTCGTTGAGCGTGCTCATCGCGCGGTCAGCTGGGGCCAGAGCGCGTCGGCGCCGCGCTCGGCGACGGAGCGTCCGAGCTCCGCGGCCCAGTCACCCTCGCCGCCGAACTCGGCCCGCCACGACCAGAGCCGCCGCGTCGCGAACTGCAGCGCGTGCTCGTAGGTGAAGCCGATCGCGCCGTGTACCTGATGCGCGATCTGCGCACCGATGCCCGCGGCCTCGCCGACCCGCACCTTCGCGACCGCGATCTCGAAGGCCGCGTCGCCGCGGTCGGCGGCGCGGAACGCATTGGCGGCCGCGGTGCCCGCAGCGGCGGTGTGTCCGGCGAGCACGGCAAGGTTCTGCTGGATCACCTGGAACGAGCCGATCGGCTTGCCGAACTGGCGCCGCTCGGTCGCGTATTGCGAGGCCTGACGCAGGAGATAGTCGAGCCCGCCGGCCATCTGCGCCGAGCGCGCGAGCGCGCCGTAGAGCCAGACGGCCCGAGCTGGAACGCCTCGGCCCGCCGGCGCAGCCGCGATCACCGGCGCCGACTCGAACGCCAAGGTGTCGCGCGGCTCGCGCGCCAGGTTCTGATCGTGCGTGACCTCGGCAGCGCCGCGCGCCGCCAGCGCGACCATCGTCGAGCCATCCCCCTCCGCGACCACCACCACGTGCTCGGCGGCGCGCCCCCACGGCACTCGCGCCGCACTGCCGCTGAGCCGCCAGCCGCCGCCGGCACGCGTCAGACGCAGGCGCTCGTCGCGATGGACGGGAGCGATCGTCAGCGGGCCGGACGGCACGTCGAGCCCGGCCCCCGAGAGCAGCCACGAGCCCACGATGGTTTCCACGATCGGGAGAGGCACCGCGTGGCGGCCGGCTGCGCGCGCCACCACGAACGCGTCGCCCCAGCTGCCGCCGGCGCCGCCTTTCGCCTCGGGCAGCAGCGGCAACGTCAGGCCGTTCTCTTCCACGGCCCGCCAGAGCGCATCCGGCCAGGCGGTCTCGGACGATTCGAGCAGCTCCTTCGTGACCAGATCGGTGAAAAGGCGTGTGACGACGTCGCCGAGGATCGTTCGAAGCTCGTTCATCGAAGCCCCAGGCCGCGGGCGATGATGCCGCGCAGGATCTCCCGCGTGCCGCCGCGCAGCGAGAACGACGGCGCCCGCTGCATGAGAAAGCCGAGCACCTGCTGCAGATCGCTGCCGGAGTCGATCGTCGGCTCGATGCCGAGCAGCGCGTGCACGACCTCGGGCACCTCCTGCTCGAACGTCGTACCGACGTCCTTCACGACCGCGGCCTCGAGATTCGGGTTCTCGCCGGCCTCCAGCATGAGCGCGACCGAGAGCGACATCTGGCGCAAGGTCGCGAGGTGGGCGACGAGCCGGCCGACCGTCGCCGCGGCGCGCTCGCCGGGATCCTTCGACACCTCGCGGATCAGCTCGAGCAGGAGCGCGAAGCTCGACAGATAGCGCTCGGGCCCGCTGCGCTCGAACGCGAGCTCGGTCGTCACCTGCTTCCAGCCGGCGCCCTCTTCGCCGACCCGCATGTCCTCGGGCACGAACGCGTCCTCGAAGACCACCATGTTGAAGTGGTGCGAGCCCGCCAGGTCGATGATCGGGCTCATCGTGATCCCCGGGAGCTTCGTGTCGACGAGGAACTGCGTCAGCCCCTCGTGCTTCTTGGCCGGATCGTGACTGGTGCGGAGCGTGGCGATCATGTAGTCGGCCAGATGCGCGTTGCTCGTCCACACCTTGGTGCCGTTGACCCGGTAGCCGCCCGGCACACGCTCGGCGCGCGTGCGGAGCGACGCCAGATCGGAGCCGGAGTCGGGCTCGCTCATGCCGATCGCGAACGAGAGCTCGCCGCGCGCGATCGCCGGCAGGAATTTCTGCCGCTGCGTCTCGGTGCCGAAGCGCAGCAGCAGCGGGCCGGACTGGCGGTCGGCGATCCAGTGGGCAGAGACCGGCGCGCCGGCGGCCAGCATCTCCTCGAGCACCACGTAGCGCTCGAGCGCGCTCCGCTCGTGGCCGCCGTAGCGCTTGGGCCACGTCATCGCGATCCAGCCGCGCGCGCCCATCTTCTTGCTGAACTCGCGGTCGAAGCCGCCCCACGAGTGCGCGCGCCGCACCGGCGAGGCGTCGCCGAGCTCGGCGCGCAAGAACGCGCGCACCTCGGCGCGGAGCGCCTCGGCCGCGGGCGGCAGCTCGCCGAGCTCGAAGCGGAAGGTCTGCATGCTCACGCGTACGACTCGCGCTTGCGGAGCTCGACGAAGAGCCCGTGCGTGTCCTGCGGATGCACCCAGGCCACGTCCTGGCGGCGGCCGTC
Organism: Candidatus Methylomirabilota bacterium; assembly: GCA_035275385.1. GTDB lineage: Bacteria > Methylomirabilota > Methylomirabilia > Rokubacteriales > CSP1-6 > AR31. The sequence goes on from DATEMW010000125.1 coordinate 2,579, forward strand.
GACGCGGACGCCGGCCTTCTTCAAGCGCTCGACGCTGCCCGGGATGTCCTGGCACTCGAAGCCCACGAGGTAGACGCCCTCGCCGTGCTTGGCCAGGAAGCGCCCGACCGGCTTGTCCGGATCGGTCGGCTGCAGGAGCTCGATGTGGCCGATGCCGGTCGGGAGGATCGCGTTCTTGAATCCGAATTCCTTGGACTCGGCGCGGTGGTGCACCTTCAATCCGAACAGTCCCGTGAACCGTTCGATCGCCGCATCGAGATCTCGCACGACGACGGTCAGCTCGACGATGTCGCCCAGCATGATGCGCCTCCTCGGATCGGCCGGCGGGGCCGCGTCCGCGCGTTGCCGCGGGACGGCAGAGCGGATCATACAGTAGAATCCCCTGGCTCGCATGGACCGCTCCGTCGTGAACCCCTCCGGCTCGTCACGACCGTTCCCGGCGTTCTACGGCTGGGTCGTCGTCGCCATCGCCTTCGTGACGATGGGCATCGGCGTCAACGCGCGCACGGCGTTCTCGCTGATGTTCCCGCCGATCCTGGACGAGTTCGGCTGGCCGCGCGGGCTCACGGCCGGCGCGTTCTCGTTCGGTTTCCTGGCCTCGGCGATTCTCGGACCCGTGCTCGGCCGCCTGATCGACCGGCGCGGCCCGCGCTCGGTGATGCTCCTGGGCGTCGCGATGGTCGGCGCTGGGCTCGGCCTGGCTCCGCTCGTGACGGCGCCCTGGCATCTCTATCTGACGCTCGGCGTGCTCGTGGCCGGCGGCACGGTGTGCCTCGGCTACACCGGTCACGCGCTCTTCCTGCCGAACTGGTTCGTACGCCGCCGCGGCCTGGCGATCGGCATCGCGTTCTCGGGCGTGGGCGTCGGCTCGATCGTGATCCTGCCGTGGCTCCAGCGCTTGATCGTCGGCGCGGGCTGGCGCACCGCGTGTCTGGCGATGGCCGCGCTCGTGGTCGCGGCGCTCGCGCCGCTGAATCTGCTGACGCGGCGGCGGCCGGAAGACATGGGGCTCCTGCCCGACGGCGACCGCGCGCCCGACTCGGCGGCGGGCGGCCGGCGCCATCCGTCCAACGTCGTCGATCACGCGTGGGCGTCGACCGAGTGGACCTTGGCGCGCGCGATGCGCACCGCGCGGTTCTGGTGGGTCTCGGTCGGATTCGTCGGCGGCCTCTGGGCGTGGTACGCCGTGCAGGTGCACCAGACGAAGTACCTGATCGAGATCGGCTTCGCGCCGTCGGTGGCGGCCTACGCGCTCGGCCTCGTCGGATTCGGTGGCATCGTCGGTCAGATCGCGCTCGGCCATCTCTCCGACCGCGTCGGGCGTGAGTGGGTGTGGACGCTCGCGTGCGCCGGCTTCGTCGCCTCGTACGCGCTGCTGCTCGTCATGCGCGAGCACCCGACGCCGGCGCTGCTCTATCTGATGGTGGCGTCGCAGGGCATGCTGGGCTACGGTCTGGCGTCGGTCTTCGGCGCGATCCCGGCCGAGCTCTTCCAGGGCAAGCACTACGGCATGATCTTCGGCACCCTGAGTCTCACGTCGATCATTGGCGGCGCTGCGGGGCCGTGGATCACCGGCGCGCTCCACGATCGCACCGGCAACTACGTGGTCGCGTTCTGGCTCTCGATCGGCGCCAGCCTGGTCTCGGCGATCGCCATCTGGCTCGCCGCTCCGCGCAAAGTGCGCGCGGTTGCGGGCCGCGTGCCCCGCGGTTTATAAGGGAGGCCTCACATGAGTACCACTGCTGCGCAGCCGATCACGGGACCTTGCGCCTGGCTCGGCGCCGAGCTGGCGAATTCGACGAGCTGGATCCGCCGCTTTACGCCGGCGGAGCTCGCCGAGCTCGACGCGGCGCTCGGCGCCGTCAAGGCGCGCGGCCTCGCATGGCGTGGCATCACCCGCGAGGATTTCCCGCTGCCGCGGTTCAGCGCCGCCCTTGCCGCGGTGAGGGACGAGCTCGAGCACGGCCGCGGCCTCGTTCTCCTCCGGGGACTGCCGGTCGAGCGCTACACCGAGGACGAGCTGCGCCAGCTCTACTGGGGCCTCGGCACCCATCTCGGCACGCCGCGCTATCAAAACGCGCACGGCGAGCTGATCGGCGAGGTGCGGGACGAGCTGCGCGCGTACGGCGCGGTGAATCAGCCGGGCGTCGTCCAGGCAACCGGCGCCCCGGTGACCTCACGCTACAAGGCGCGCTCGAGCGGGCCGCTGCGCTTCCACACCGATCGCGCGGACGTGGTGGGCCTCCTGTGCGTGCGCCGCGCGCGAGCCGGCGGCGTCAGCAAGATCGTCAGCTCGGTCGCGATCAACAACGCGATCCTCGCCCGCCGGCCCGATCTGCACGCGCTGCTCTACCAGGACTACTACCGCACGCGCGAGGGCGAGGAGCGGGGCGGCGACCGACGCTGGTACGCGCTGCCGGTATTCGGCGTGCGCGACGGGCGATTCACCAGCCAGTACTCGCGCACGTTCGTCGAGGCGGCGCAGCGCATCGACGGGATTCCGAAGCTCACGCGGGCGCAGGACGAGGCGCTCGATCTGCTGGCCGAGGTGGCCGAAGAGCTCTGCTTCGAGATGGAGCTCGAGCCGGGCGACATCCAGCTCTTGAACAATCACGTGACGTACCACGCGCGAACGGCGTTCGAGGACGACGCGGCGGGCGGGCGCGACCGGCTGCTGTTCCGGCTGTGGCTCTCGCTGCCGAATAGCCGCGCGCTGCCCCCGGGCTTCGACGTGCTCTGGGGCAGCATCGAGCCCGGGGCGCTTCGCGGCGGCATCGCTCAGGCCTGAACGCGCCGCGCGCACGACGACGGCGGGGCTTGTCGCCCCGCCGAGGTGCGCCTCGCGACTGTGCGCGCCGCAGGCCGTCGCGGGGCTGGGGCCCCGCCGGCCGAGGTGCGCTTCTGAAGAGTGAGCTACTGCTTGGCGATCTCGAGCAGCTCGACTTCGAAGACCAGCGTGGCGCCGGGCTTGATCGTGGGCGGGCGGCCCTGGTCGCCGTACGCGATGTCCGACGGGCACACGAACTTGCTCTTGCCGCCGACCTTCATCAGCTGCACGCCTTCGGTCCAGCACCGGATGACCCCGTTCAGCGGCAAGGTGATGGGCTCGCCGCGCTGGACGGAGCTGTCGAACACGGTGCCGTCGGTGAGCGTGCCGTGATAGTGGACCTTCACCTTGTCGGTGGCCTTCGGCGAGGGGCCCGTGCCGGGCTTGAGGGTCGTGATGATGAGACCCGATGCGGTCTTGCTGGCGCCCTTCTCGGCCGCCGCCTTGTCGAGGAAGGCCTGTGCTGCCTTCTTCTCGACCGCCGCCGTCGCGCCGGCGCGCGAGGCCTGCAGCTGCGAGATCTTCGGCGCGTAGGTCTGAACGTCGACCTTGAAGTCCTTCTTGAGGACGCCGTCGCTGATGCCAGCCTGAACCGATTCGAGGTCGCTCGGGTTCAGGTTGAAGGCCGCGAGGTTCTGACTGATCACGAGCCCCAGGGCGTAGAGCGTCTTCTGGTCTTCGGTCTTGAGCTCGGGGCCGGCCGCGCCGGCCGCAGCGACAGCGATCAAGACGATAGCGACGGAGACGGAGAGGGATTTGAACATCGGAGATCCTTTCTTCGCGCCGGTTATCGTAGGATAAGTCGATCTTCTCACGGGAGGCCAGGATGCCGGAATCGATTCCTGCACCGCTGATCATCGACACGCTGAAGGACACGTTTCGCGAGGCGCGCGGTGCGAGCACACGCGAGCCGCTCGGCTGGATCCTGAGCGTCCCGGACACGCACCAGAAGACGGTGCTCGCGGCGCTCGACAAGGAGCGCGCGCTGCGCGTCGTCACGTGCGCCACCGAGGACGAGGCGACGGCCATCGGCGCCGGGCTCTGGATCGGCGGCGAGCCGGTCGTGCTGATGATCCAGCACGCCGGGTTGTATGCCTCGGTGAACACGCTGCGAGGCGTTGCGATGGACGGCAAGGTGCCGATGTTCTACATGATCGGCCTCCTGCAGCGCGAGCGCGACCGCGATCCCAAGGAATCGCGGCACTCGATGGTGCGCTTCGCCGAGCCGCTGCTCGATACGTTCGGCGTGCCGCACGCGCGGCTCGAAGGGCCCAACGACGTGCACCTGATTCCCGAGTACTACCGGCTGAGCCGCGAGCGGCGCGGACCGGCCGCCGTGCTCGTGGGCCTGGAGACCAGCTAGATGGCCATCAAGCCCGAGGACATCCTGAAGGCGATCGCCGGCGCGCGCGGCAACGCGATCTGCGTGCCGACCATGACGACGTCGCCCGCCTGGCGCACCCTGGCGCCCGACGATCTCTCGGTCGGCTGCTCCGGCTTCATGGGCGGTGCCTCCTCGCTCGGCCTGGGGCTGGCGCTCGCGATGCCGGACCGCCGCGTGGTGGTGTTCGACGGCGACGGCTCGCTGCTGATGCAGCTCGGCTCGCTGGCCACGATCGCCGGCGCCGCGCCGCGCAATCTCACGCATCTCGTGTTCAAGAACGGCGTCTACCACACGTCGGGCTCGCAGGACATTCCGGGCGGTCTCACCGTCGATTTCGTGCAGATGGCCAAGGGCGCGGGCTACCGCAAGGCCTACGCCGTCACCGACTTCGACGACTTCAAGCGCCGGCTGCCGTCGATGTTCACCGACGAGGGACCGCTGCTCGTCGAGCTCCACACGGGCCTGGCCGACAAGACGCCGATGACCGATCGCGGCGGCCAGCCCTTCAATCAACAAGTCGAGGGCTTGCGCCAGAAGCTCCACAAGGGCTGAGCGCGAGCGCAATCCAGGCACCGATGGCCGCACGTAGTGTCTGGTGTGAGTATCCAAGGGGCGGCCGCGTTCGACATCGACGCGTATCTGGGGCGTTCGGGCGCCCTGGATCTCTCGGCCATCGAGTGGGCCGAGGTCCCCAGGCATCCGGTGACGCCGGAGACGATCCGAACCTTGCGGTACATGCAGGACATCGAGAGCCACACGATCGTCTATCTACGGTCGCTCCTGGCGACTCGGGCGATCGACGATCCGGAGGTAGCGCGATTCCTGGCCTGCTGGGTGTACGAGGAGACCTTCCACGGACTGGCGCTCGAGCGCTTTCTGGCCGCCGCCGGCCATCCGATCGGCCCGCGACCTACGCCGCGCGGCTACGAGCAGCCGGTCCAGTGGCTCGAGGCTCGGACCACCGCGCTCCTGTCTCGCTTGTGGCCGGATTTCTGCGCCGTTCACATGGTGTGGGGCGCGATCAACGAGCTGACGACGCTCACCGGGTACCGCCGGCTGGCGGCGCGCGCCGGGCATCCCGTGCTCACGAGCCTGCTCGAGCGGATCACGCTCGACGAGGCGCGCCACTTCTTCTTCTACTATCGCCAGGCCGAGCTGCGCCTGCGCCGTCCTGCCGCCGCGCGGATCGCCAGGCTCCTGGTCGACCGCTTCTGGGCGCCCGTCGGGAGCGGTGTGCAGCCATCGGGCGAGCTCGTGTTCATGGCAAGCTACCTCTTTGCCGGCTCGCGCGGGCGAGCCGCGGCACGCCGCGCCGACGAGACAATTCGTAAACTTCCAGGCTTTGCGACTGTACGATTGCTGGAGAACTGGCTCGACCGTTTCGCCAACGGAGGACGGCATGGCAACCGTAGCGACTGATCATTACCGCGCCTACGCGCCCCGACCTTTTACCCGCGCCGAGCGGGACTCCGTGACGATCCTGTTCGGAGGTCTCCACTGGCGCATCGAGCGGATCCTCCAGGCAGTGCTCGAGGGCAGCGGCTACCGCGCCCGGATCCTGCCCGTCGCGACGAAAGAGGATCTGCTGACCGGACGCGAGACGGCCGACATCGGCCAGTGCTGTCCGACCAGCTTCACCACCGGCAACCTCGTCAATTTCCTGAAGAAAGAGTCGAAGCAGGTCGGCGTCGAGGAGGTCAACAAGAACTACGTCTATCTGACGGCCGGCTCGTGCGGCGCCTGCCGCTTCGGCCAGTACCACGCGAGCTACGAGCTCGCGCTCCGTAACACCGGGCTCGAGCAGTTTCGGATGTTTCTGATGGCGCAGGACAACCTCGACCAGAACATGGGCGATGGGCTCGATCTCAATCTGGGGATGACGCTCGGCTGCCTCTGGGGCATCTTCTGCACCGATCTCGTGCAGGACCTCGAGTATCAGGTGCGTCCGTACGAGGTGTTGCCGGGTCAGACCGAGGCGGTCGTCAAGGAAAGCATCGAGTACCTCTATCAGGTCTTCCGCAACCGGCCCAAGCTGTCGCCCAAGAAGTCGGTGCTGTGGCATCTCGCGACACCGTACTTCTCTCGGGCGATGCGCGAGGTCCGGAAGAAGTTCGACGAGATCGAGGTGGATCGCCTGCGCGTGAAGCCGAAGGTGAAGATCACCGGCGAGTTCTATCTGCAGACGGTCGAGGGCGATCCGAACTACAACATCCACCGCTGGCTCGAGTCCGAGGGCGCCGAGGTCTATCCGGCGGCGATCACGATCTGGATGGACTACCTGCTCCGCCTGGGCCTGCAGCGCTTCGAGGACTACAGCGGCATCGAGAAGCACGCGCGGCTG
>DATEMW010000126.1:0-5240 GCA_035275385.1 Candidatus Methylomirabilota bacterium
TGCGCCGTCGCTCGCCGAATCCTGGACGACCTCGAAGGACGGGCTCGTCTACGAGTTCGTCGTGCGCAAGGGCGTCGTGTTCCACAACGGCGACACCTTGACCGCCGACGACGTGAAGTTCTCGTTCGACCGCTACAAGGGTGCTGCCGCCTCGCTGCTGAGGGAGAAGGTCGCGGCGGTCGAGGTGGTCGACCCGTACCGCGTGCGCTTCCGGCTGAAGGAGCCGTGGCCGGACTTCATGACGTTCTATGGCTCGCCGGCCAGCGGGGCGGGCTGGATCGTGCCCAAGAAATACGTGGAGAAGGTCGGCGATGAGGGCTTCAAGAAGGCGCCGATCGGCGCCGGCCCCTACAAGCTCACGTCGTTCAACCCCGGGATCGAGCTGGTGCTCGAGGCGCACGACAAGTACTGGCGCAAGACCCCGGCGGTCAAGCGGCTGGTCTGGAAGACGGTGACCGAGGATCTGACGCGCCTGGCGATGCTCAAGCGCGGCGAAGTCGACATCGCCTACTCGCTGCGCGGCCCGCTCGGCGAAGAGGTGAAGAAGACGCCGGGCTTGAAGCTCGTCGGTCTCGTCGGCAACGCGACGCAGTGGCTCAACTTCGGCGCGCAGATGTGGGATCCGAAATCGCCGTGGCACGACAAGCGCGTGCGCCTGGCCGCCGCGCTGGCCTTCGACAAGGACGGGATCAACCAGGCCGAGACGCTCGGCTTCTCCAAACCGACAGGCAGCATCATCCCGTCGGCGTACGAGTACTCGCTCGCCATTCCGGCCTATCCGTACGATCCGGCGCGGGCCAAGAAGCTCATGGCTGAGGCCGGCTATCCCAACGGCTTCGACACCGAGTACGCGTCAGACTCCTCGTACGGCAGCGTCGCCGAGGCGATCGGCAACCAGCTGGGCGCCGTGGGCATCCGCACGAAGCTCCGGCCGATGGAGCGCGCGGCGTTCCTCGGCAACTGGAAGGACAAGAAGATCACTTCGATCATGTACTCGGGCGCGGGCGGGCAGGGCAACGCCGCCACCCGCATCCAGAACTATCTGCTCAAGGACGGTCTCTACTCGTTCGGCGGCTACCCCGACATGGACGATCTGTTCGTGCAGCAGGCGCGCGAGCTCGATCTCAAGCGCCGCGAGGCCCTGCTGCACCAGATCCAGCGCCTGGCGCACGAGCGCGTGATGGCGGCCCCGCTCTGGGAGCTGGGCTTCCTGAACGGCGTCGGGCCGCGCGTCGAAGAGTCCGGCCTCGGGCTGATCGCGCTGCACCCGTACTCGGCCCCCTACGAGGATCTGAGACTCAAGAAGTGATGGGGCTCCGGACGCGGCCCCTCCATCCGCTGCTGGGCGTCGAGATCGCCGGCGTCGACGTGCGGCACGTCGACGCCGGCGCGTTCACGGCGATCGTCGACGCGTTCGAGGAGCATTCGGTGTTGCTCTTTCGCGGGCAGGCGCTCGACGACGAGGCGCAGATCGCGTTCAGCCGCCGCTTCGGGCCGCTCGAGACGACGATCCGTACCGTGGTTTCCCACGCGAAATACCGACCGGAAATCTCCAACCTCGCGAACGTCGACGCGCAGGACCGCCTGATTCCGCAGGGCGACCGCCGCAACCTGTTCAACGCGGGCAATCAGATGTGGCACACGGACAGCTCGTTCAAGCGCGTGCCCGCCCACGCCTCGCTCCTCTCGGGGCGCGAGGTGCCGGCGGAGGGCGGCGAGACCGAGTTCGCGAGCATGCGCGTCGCGTACGAGCGGCTGCCCGACGCGCTCAAGCAGCGCCTCGAGGGCAAGGTGGCCGTGCACAGCTTCGAGTATTCGCGCGGCCTGGTCGGCGAGGGGCTCCTGCCGCCCGAAGATGCCGCGCAGGTGCCGCCGGTGCCGCAGGCGCTCGTGCGCGCCAACCCCACCAACGGCCGCAAGGCGTTCTTCGTCGCCTCGCACGCCTGCGAGATCCTCGGCATGCCGACCGATGAGGCGCGCGTGCTACTCCGCGACCTGCTGACGTGCGCGACCGCGCCGGAGATGGTCTACTCGCATCGCTGGCAGCCGGGCGATCTCGTGATGTGGGACAACCGCTGCGTGCTGCATCGCGGCCGCCCGTGGAACGAGAGCCGCTACCGTCGAGTCATGCACCGCACGACCGTGGCGGGCGAGGGGCCGACGGCCAAGGACGTGACCGATATCACGGTCTCGCCGGCGCGCGAGAGCGACATCGCGTGGTGCCGCGCTCAGCTGGCGGTAAGCTGAGGTAGGGTGCGCCGCACGCCGTCGCGGGGCTGGAGCCCACCGGCCGAGGCGCGCATCTGATCTGAAAGGAGGACCGCCGCGATGATTCGCCGAGAGTGGATCAAAATACTCGGAGTTGCCCTGTGTGTGACCGCGGCCGCGTTGCCCGCCGCCGCCCAGACGTCGACGCAGACGTCGGGCGATACGACGGACAAGATGAAGAGCTACTCGGTCGAGAAGAAGAACGAAGCGGTCGCCTACGGCAAGAAGATGATGAGCGACATGGACGTCAAGATCAAAGAGCTCGAGGCGCAGATGTCCCGCGACATGAGCGCCGCGAAGGCCGACGCGCAACGCGGCATGAAGGAGATGAAGGAAAAGCGGGCGGAGACGGCCAAGAAGCTCGACGAGCTCGGCAAGGCGAGCGCCCAGTCGTGGGACGCGACGAAGCAGGGCTTCGCCGACGCGTACAAGGATCTGCAGAAGTCGTACGACAAGGCCGTGGCCAGCTTCAAGAAGTAGGAGGAGGCGCGATGCGTACGCTCGTGCAGGCGGTGCTGGCGCTCACCGTGGGGATCACGCTGCTCGCGGGCTGCGAGCAGAAGGGACCCATGGAGAAGGCCGGCCAGAAGGTCGACAAGGCGGTCGAAGGCGTGGGCAAGGAAATGAAGAAGGCCGGCGAGAAAGTGGGCGAGGGCCTCGAGGAGGCCGGCAAGAAGGTGAAGGACGCGTCGAAGTAGCCGCCGCTACGGGCTCTCGATCGGGCGCCCGTGCCGGGCGATGAACTCGGGAAACGCCGCCTCGGCCTTGGCGCCCCGCACCACGTTGGTCGTGTAGTCCCGCTCGTTCGCCCACTGCTCCTCGAGATCGCAGCCGAGGTCGCGGAGCAGCAGCGCCTTCACGCCCATCACCGCCTCGCGCTTGTTCTTCGCGATCATCGTCGCCAGCCACAGCGTCTTGGCGCGCAGCTCGGCGCAGGGCACCACGTGGTTGAGGAGCCCGATCCGGTGCGCTTCCGGCGCCTCGACGACCCGGGCGGAGAACAGGAGCTCCTTCGCGATCGGCCAGCCGACCTGGTTCGGCAAGGTCCAGGTGCTGTTGATACGGCCGTACGCCGCTGCCAGGAAGCGGAAGCTCGCGTGCTCGCAGCCGACGCGCATGTCGAGCGACGACGCCAGCACCGCGGCGCCGCCGTAGGCCAGGCCGTTGATCATCCCGATCGTGGGCTTGGGGCAGGCGCCGATCTCGTAGCTGCCGCGCGAGCGCACCGAGGTGCGCGCGTCGAGCTCGGCCTGCGTGTACCGGCGGTCGTCTTCGCGCTGCTCGTGGATGTCACCGCCGGCCGAGAACGCCCGCGTGCCGGCGCCGGTGATCACGAGGCAGCCGACCTCGTCGTCGTCGGCCGCGCGCGCGACGGCCTCGCGCAGCTCCGCGCTCAGCTGCGCGTTCATCGCGTTGAGCTGCTCCGGGCGATTCAGGGTCAGAATCGCCACGCCTTCGGTCTTCTCGACGAGGACGACCGGCTCCGCCATGCTGTCCCTCCGCGGTCGCCTGGTGGCGACGCGGGGGTAGCATACACCGCGGCGGCCGGTCGTCGCCCGTCGGGTTCAGCGCTGGGCGGCGGTGGTCTCCGTCGCCTTCTTCTGCAGCCGCTCGCGGAGCGAGCTGTACGACTCCGCGCGGATCACCCGGTCGAACTGCGTGCGATAGCTCGCGATGAAGCTGATGCCCTGGACGGCGACGTCGTAGATGCGCCAGGAGCCGTCGCGCACGTGCAGCCGGTAGTCGAGCGGGATCTCCGAGCCCTGCCGCGTCACCACCTTGGAGCGAACGGTGGCCGACTCGTTCTCGATCGACTCTCCGATGAACGCGATCTTCTCGCCGCCGGACGCCGACTCGACTTGTGTCAGGTAGGCGCGCTCGAGGAGATCGCGGAAGAGCGCCACGAACTCGGCCTGCTCCTCGCGCTGGAGCACCTGCCAGTGCCGGGAGAGCGCGCGCTTCGAGATCTCGTCGAAATCGAACATCTCGCGCACGATCTGTCGGATCTTCTCGGATCGATCGGCCAAGTTCACGTCCGCCGATCCTTTGGTCTGTACGATGCTCATGAAACGCTCGACCGCTCCCTCGACGGCGTCACGCGGCCCGACAGCGGGCGCGGACTGCGCAGCCTGAGCCGGGAGCAGACAGGCGATTGAAATCGCGATGGCGATCCAGGTCCTCATGTCGTCCTCCTGACTCACCGTAGAAGGACTCTCCCGACAGAGCTATCCGGAGAAGCCGCGAGGAGAGCGCCGGAAAACCACTGATCTGCCGCGGGAACTCGAGGCGGTGTAGCATACACGGCTCGGAGGAGCGACCGTGCTGACCCGCATCGACCACGTCATGATCTGTGTCCCGGACCTCGCGCGAGGCATCGAGGCGTATTCGCGTATCGGGTTCAACATTTACCCGGGCGGCGCCCACGCGGGGCGGGGAACGCACAATGCGATCGCCTTTCACCAGGAGGACTATCTCGAGCTCTTGAGCCTGCGCGACCGCGCCGCGCCGGTCGTCCCCGGAAGCTCCGAGGCGCGGCTGGCCGAGTTTCTGGCGCGCGGCGGAGGCTTCCGATACGTCGCGGTCCAGAGCGACGACCTTGCGGCTGACGTGGCCGCGATGCGCGCACGGGGCGTCGACGTGAGCGACCTGAGCGAGGGCGCCCGGCGAACGCCGGAGGGGCGCGAGCTTTCATGGAAGGCGGCCAGCCTCGGTCCGCGCAACCCGCTGCCGGTCTTCTTCGTCCAGCACCTGACGCCGCTCGCCGAGCGCCGGCTTCAGGTGGCCCGCGCCGGCGACCACCCCAACGGGGTGCTGCGGCTCGATCGCGTGTACATCGCGGTCCCCGACCTCGGCGCCGTCGCCGAGTCCTACGCGCGCGTGCTCGGCATGCCCGTGCCCAAGATCCAGCGAGGCGCCGTCATCAAGGCCGACATGGCGGTCTTCGATCTGGGGCCGACGGGCTTGACCGTCGC
>DATEMW010000127.1:0-10987 GCA_035275385.1 Candidatus Methylomirabilota bacterium
GTCGGCGGCGGTGCTGAAGATCTCGCTCTTCCGCGTGGGGATCGTGGTGTTGCGCGGGATCAACACGGTCAGCGCGCTGCCGAGGGTCTCGACGCCGAGCGAGAGCGGCGCGACGTCGAGCAGGACCACGTCCTTGACGTCGCCGCCGAGCACTCCGCCCTGGATCGCGGCGCCGACGGCAACGACCTCGTCGGGATTGACGCCTTTGTGCGCGTCCTGGCCGAAGAGCTCTCTGACCAGGTCCTGCACCTTCGGCATCCGCGTCTGGCCGCCGACCAGCACCACCTCGTCGATGTCCGACGCGGCCTCGCCGGCGTCCTTCATCGCCTGCTTGCAGGGCTCGACCGTGCGCTCGACCAGGTCGGCGACGAGCGCTTCGAGCTTGGCGCGCGTCAACGTCATGACCAGGTGCTTGGGGCCGGTCTGGTCCGCGGTGATGAACGGCAGGTTGATCTCGGTCTCCCGTGTCGAGCTGAGCTCGATCTTCGCCCTCTCCGCGGCCTCCTTCAGCCGCTGGAGCGCCATGCGGTCGCGGCGCAGGTCGACGGTCTGCTCGCGCTTGAACTCGTCGGCGATCCAGTCGATCACGCGCTGGTCGAAGTCGTCGCCGCCCAGGTGGGTGTCGCCGTTGGTGGCCTTGACCTCGAAGACGCCCTGGCCGAGCTCGAGCACCGAAATGTCGAACGTGCCACCGCCGAGGTCGTACACGGCGATCTCTTCGTCGCTCTTCTTGTCCAGGCCGTAGGCGAGCGCGGCCGCGGTGGGCTCGTTGATGATGCGCTGCACCTCGAGGCCGGCGATCTGGCCGGCGTCCTTCGTGGCCTGGCGCTGACTGTCGTTGAAGTAGGCGGGCACTGTGATCACGGCCTGGGTGACGTGGCCGCCCAGGTATGCGTCCGCCGCTTCCTTGAGCTTCCTCAGGATCATCGCGGAGATCTCGGGCGGCGAATACTCCTTGCCGCGGATGTCGATGCGGACATCGCCGTTCGGCGCCTTGACGACCTTGTAGGGGACGAGCTTGATCTCTTGCTGGACCTCGTCGTAGCGGCGGCCCATGAAGCGCTTGATCGAGAACACGGTGTTCTCGGGATTCGTGACCGCCTGCCGCTTCGCGACCTGGCCGACGAGGATCTCGCCGTCCTTGGTGAAGGCCACGACCGAAGGAGTCAGGAGGCTTCCCTCTTGATTGGGGATGACGGTAGGCGTGCCGCCTTCCATCACCGACACGACCGAGTTGGTGGTTCCGAGATCGATGCCGATCACTTTGGCCATTGCTTCCTCACGGCGATCGCCGAGCCGCGGCGACCTTCTGCGGAACATCCACTGCGGGGAGCCCAACAACGGGCGACCGACTCAACCTACGTTACTAGCCGCGACACCATCTGCTATTGGGTAAATACCTGGATCGCGGGTCGCCCGCGCGCACGGCGAGCGGGGAGAAAGCGGAGAGGTTTCTGAGAGAACGATGAGACGACAGCGTCCCGCGCCGCACAGCACCGTGAGCGCGCGCGGCGCGGGAGCGCTGTCAGGGGCGCTAGACGACGTCTTTGGCCTTGAGCTCCTCGAGATCCTTCCCGGTCAAGCCGAGCCACTCGCTGTAGATCGACGCGTTGTGCTCGCCGAGCAGCGGCGCGCGGTCGACCGTGACGTGAGAGTCGGACATCTTCACCGGCCACCCGGGCAAGGTGAACTTGCCGCGCTTGGGGTGGTCGACGGTCACGATCATCTCGCGCTTCTGCAGCGCGGGATCCTGCGTGATCTCCATCGTGTCGTAGACGGCCCCGGCCGGGACGCCGGCGTCGCCGAGGATCTGCATGACCTCGGCCTTCGTGCGGCTCTGAGTGAACTCGTTCAGGATGCGGTCCACCTCGTCGTGGTGCTTCCAGCGGTTCTCCGGCGTGTTGAAGCGCTCGTCACCGATCAGCTCGGCCCGGCCGATGGCCTTCAGCAGCCGGTCCCAGTGCCGGTTGCCGGCTCGGGTCGTATAGATGAAGCAGTAGTCGTTGAGCCCACCGCCCTTGCACTTGTAGAGCCCGCTGGGCGCCGTCGTGCCGAGCGCGCTGCGATTACCCGAGCGCACCGCCGCCTTGCCGCTGGCGCTCTGGCGCGCGAACGCGATCCGGCTGAAGTTGATCACGGCGTCCTGCATCGCCACCTTGATGTGCTGGCCGCGGCCGGTCCGCTCGCGCTGGTGCAGCGCGGCGAGGATGCCGATGGCGCAGTGCAGGCCGGTCCCGGTGTCGCCGATCGTGGGTCCGGGCTTGAGCGGCTCGGTCTCCGTGGTGCCCGTGAGGCTGAGCGCGCCGCCGACCGACTGGGCGATCATGTCGAAGCTCACGTAGTTCTCGTACGGCCCCTCACCGAAGCCCTTGACCTGCGCGAAGATGATCCGCGGATTGATCTTCTGGACGACGTCGTAGCCGAAGCCCAGCCGCTCGATGGCGCCGGGCGCGAAGTTCTCGATCATGACGTCGGCCTTCTTGAGCATGTCCGTGAAGATCTCGCGGCCGCGCGGCGTGCTCAGGTTCAGGGTAACGCTGCGCTTGTTGGCGTTGAGCAGCATGAAGTAGTGCGAATCCACCCCCGGCTTGTCGGTGGACGCACCGCGACCCTGATCGCCGCCCTTGGGATTCTCCACCTTGATGACGTCCGCCCCCAGCCACGCCAGCGCCTCGGTGCACGATGTGCCGGCTTCGAACTGGGTCAGATCCAGAACCTTCACGTCCTGCAACGCGGTCTTCTGTGACATGGCGTCGGCTCTCCTCTCTCGGCGCGAACGCTTTGTAACGCGCGCCGATCGTACCACGACAGAAGTCTCTGCAGGGGAATCGGCGCGAGCCGCTCTCGCGCGTCAGTCCGCCGCCGGAAGAGAAATCTTCGGCATCCACGCGAGCCATTCCTTTTCTGGCTTGTCGTGCAGGACGAAGATGCTGCTGTCCTTCGCCGCGGGGCTCTCGCCGTCCGGCGTGGCAAAGGCGATGCCGCCGGCGACGAGCGAGCGGAGCGAGTCGACGTTGATCTCGAGGCCTTTGAAGAGGCTCATGCTGATATCCACGCCGCTCGCGCTCCAGAAGCGCGACCCAAGGCGTACCAGCCGCGCGTACCGCGGGTCGATCAACACGTGCACCTGCGCCGCGGTGGAGTCGCGGCTGAGCGCGGTCGAGCTGACCATGCCGACCACGATGCCGCGGTAGTGGACGGCTGCGCGCGGCCGGATCGACGCAAGCTGACCTGTCGCGAGGATCAAGTGAAGACCCCGGCGGCCCAGCGCCGGCGAAGGCCGCTCGACGCCGATGAACTCGGTCTTCGGCTCGCCGGAGCCGGGAAACACCTCGATGTACGGACCCGTGATGACGGTCGCGAGCCCCCGTACGGTCTCGATGCCGACCTCGGGGCGCACGATCCAGAAGATCGATCCCTCGCGCGCGATGTCGGCGGTGGCGCGCCGCACGCGCGCCGAGACTGCCACGTTGGTGAGGTCAGGGCTCAGCTCCACAGTCGAGATCTCGCCGACGGCCACCCCGCGATAGCGGATCTCGGTCTGGCCCGGCTTGAGACCCGTCGCGTCGCGGAACATGATCGTGATGGTCGGCCCCTGCTCGTGCATCCACCAGTACATGAGGAAGCCCACCGCCACGGCAGCCATCAGCGGCACGAGCCACACGGCGTACACGGTCCACGGACGGCGGCGGCGAATCCGCGCGACGGGGAGCGTGTCGGGCGCCGCGGCATCGGGCGTCTCCTCGGTCATCGCGGGTCTTCGCGGCGTTCCCAGATCAGCCGCGGATCGAAGCTGGTCGAGGCCAGCATCGTCAGCACCGCGACCGCCGTGAACGAGAAGAGCCCGCGGCCGGGCAGCACGGTCGCCAGCTCGCCGAGCTTCACGAGGGCGACGAGCACCGCCATCACGAACACGTCCAGCATCGCCCAGGGCCCGATCAGCTCGAGCCCGTGGAAGATCCACGTCCGCTGGCGCCGCCAGGCCACTGACCGGAGCTTCACCGTGGCGACCAGATAGAACAGCGTGAGCAGCTTCAAGAACGGGACGGCGATGCTGGCCAGGAACACGATCACGCCGATCACCGGCTGCCCCTGGCGGAACAGCGCGATCGCGCCGTCCCACGCGGTGCTCTCGGAGTGGGCGCCGTACCACTCGAGCCGCAAGATCGGATAGAGGTTCGCGGGCAGGTAGAACATCAGCGCGGCCAGCGAGAACGCCGCGGTCCGCGCCAGGCTGCTCCCGCCGTCGTCACCGCGAGCGAGGTGCCTACGGCATCGCGCGCATTCAGCCGCCGCGCCGGGCGCCAGCGCCGGCAGGCGTTGCACGAGACCGCACGTTTCGCAGGCCGCCATCGCCATCAATTTCCAGCGTGCCCGAAGGACCGGCCGCAGACAACGCGGCGATGAGCGCATTAGGCGACGGAGAAAGCCGGAGTACACCCAATAGGAACGGTAGGTGTTTCCCTCATAGCGGCGATGCTCGGTGCGGTCGACTTCCTCCGCGGGCATCGCGGCCGTATGCTGGGAGGGTGAACGCCGACGAGCTCAAACGCTGGAGAAAGGCCGAACGCGACCGACTGGTCTCGGCGCGGGAGAAGCTCGACCCGGCGGCGCTCGCGCTGTTCCGCCAGCGCATCGACGCGCACCTCCGGCGCTCGTTTCCGGGACTCGCCGCGGCGAAGGTGGTCTTTTGCTGGCCGATCCGCGGCGAATACGACGCGCGACGCCTCGCTCAGAAGCTGCGCGAGACGGGCGCGGTGACTGCCCTTCCCGTCGTTGTCGCCCCGCGGCAGCCGCTCGTCTTCCGCGAATGGCATCCGGGCGTGGAGCTTGGCTCGGGCCCGCTCGGCATTCCGTACCCCGTGGGTTCCGAGCCGGTCGTTCCAACGGCCATGTTGCTGCCGATGCTCGGATGGGACGAAGCCGGCTATCGCCTCGGCTACGGCGGCGGCTTCTTCGACCGAACCCTGGCGAGCCTGCCGAACAAACCGGTCGTCATCGGCGTGAGCTACGAGCTAGGCCGGATGCAGACCATCTATCCTCAGGGCTGGGACATTCCGATGGACTGGGTCGTGACCGAGCGCGGCGCGTACCGGCGCGATCCGGAAGGGCTGGTCTTTCTCGGCGAGCCCGTCGCCGGCGAGCCCAGCGCCCTCGCCTCCCCGGTGTGCTACGCCGCCGAGGTCGATCCCGAAGCGACGAAGTAGCCGCTCAATACCCTTCGAGCGCGCTGGCCTCAGCCACGATGATCTTCGTCCCGTCGGCCTTCTCGCAGTAGACCGTGACGTCCGCACGCGTGTGGCTGCCCTCCGCGCGGCGGCCGGTGATAATGCCGCGAGTCGTGAAGGGCTCGTTCGGCCACAGGACGTTGGTGAACTTCACGTCCAGGCGACCGCCCAGGTAGAAACCGCGGCCGAAGTGCCGCGTCAGAAGCTCGGTGACGCACGAGAGCGTCATGCGGCCGCCGATCACGGTGTCGCCGAAGCCGAGCTCTTTCGACGCGGCCTTGTCGTTGTGATAGTTGCGACTGCGGTAAAAGAACTCGTTGCACATCGCCTCGGTGAACCTTTTGTGCAGCTCGACCGACAGCGGCTCGCCGGACGGCTCCCCGGCGCGCTGCGCGCCTTCCTTGCTCGCCGGATCGCGTAGCGCGACCTCGCCGCTCTTCTGCTCGGCCAGGAAGCTCTGATGATGCACGCTGCGCGCGATCAGGTTGCCGGCCTGGTCTTTGATCAGCATCTCTTGCGCGACGACGTCGCGATCGCGCCGCCGGTAGCGATCGGCCACGCGCGCGCTGCAGCGGAGCACCTGTCCGACGCGCGTCGGCGCGTAGATCTCCCACTCCTGACGCCGCCAGAGGTTGCCGAACAGATTGTCGAGATACCAGCCCTTGAACTCGCTGTCCGCCTGCTGGTAGACGATCGCCGGCGCGACCGGTCCGCCGAAGGGCGACGCGGCCGTGTACCAGGGATTGGGCTCGTCGAGCCCCTTGACGTAGTGCTGGACCATCTCGTCGGTCACGGTCAGCTCGAGTGCCCCGAGATCCTTGCCCGCGTACACGTCGGTCGTCATCGGCGCGATCCTCCTGGTCGTTGCTGTCGAGAGCTTAGCACCAAATCACCTCGGCGCCGGCTCGCGCTAGAATGGGCGCCGCATGGCGACGCTCGAGGACATCATCGCGGCCGCGGCCAAGGTGTTTCAGACGAAGGGCTATCACGCCGCCACCGTGCAGGACATCGCCGACGCCGTGGGGATCCTGAAAGGGAGCCTCTATCACCACGTCAAGAGCAAGGAAGACCTGCTCTACCTGATCGTCAAGGAGCCCATCGCCCGCATCTACGAGCGGATGAGCGAGATCGTCGCCAGCGAGCTGCCGGCGTCGGAAAAGCTCCGCCGCGCCATCGTCGCTCACCTCGAGGCCTTCGATCGCCACTATCCCCACCTGTTCGTGTACCTCCACGAGCGGGAGGAGATGAAGCGCCGGTTCCGCGAGCAGTTCAAGCTCTCGCCCAAGCACTACGAGCGGTGCTGGCAACAGATCCTGCGCGAGGGCGTGAAGTCGGGCGAGTTCCGCGCCGACCTCGACGTGCCGGTGGTCTCCTACGGTCTGCTCGGGATGCTGAACTGGCTCTACAAGTGGTACGACCCGCGCGGGCGGCTCGGCGTGCGCGAGGTCGCCGCCCAGCTCACGAATCTGGCCCTGGCCGGCCTCGCCGCGCCGGCACCGAAAGCTCGCTCGGCTCGCCCGCGGCGCTGACCGCCCGTCAGCTCCGGACCTTCAGGACGGGTGCTCGCTAGGCTTCGGTGATGAGGCTCGAGAGCTGGTTCTGCGACACCGGCTTCACGAGGTGAGCATCGAACCCCACCTCCATCGAGCGTCGCCGATCCTCGACCTGACCGTAGCCGGTCACCGCGATGAGCAGGGCCGAATTGCCGGCCGGGTCCCCACGGACGATTCGCGCGACCTCGTACCCGTCCAACCCGGGTAGTCCCAGGTCGATCAGGAGCACTTCTGGGCGATGCTCCAGCGCCAGCGCGACGCCTTGATGGCCGTCGGCCGCCTGGAGCACGCGATGGCCGAGCGACTCCAGCAAGAGCCGCAACGACTCGCGGGCGTCGTCGTTGTCCTCGATGACGAGCACGGTTCGGGTGCGGTTCGGAGAGGGCACGGTTTGCGCCGGGGGCCGTGTGTGCGCCTCTTCGACCGGGAGTCGCACCGTGAATTGCGCGCCGCGCCCGCGACCATCGCTGGCGGCGGTGATCATGCCGCCGTGCATCTCCACCAGGCGCCGGCTGAGTGCCAGGCCGATGCCGAGTCCACCGACGGACCGATCGAGCGGCTGCTCGGCCTGGGCGAACAGATCGAACACCCGGGGCAGCATCGCGGGGTCGATGCCGATCCCGCTGTCGGTCACCCGAATCACGCCGTCTTGCCCTTCTCGCGCGACATCGACGTCCACCGCGCCATCGCGGGGCGTGAACTTGACCGCGTTGTCGAGCAGGTTCGTGATGATCTGCGCCAGCCGAGTCGGGTCGGCATTCACGATCACCGACTCGACCCGAACGGTCACCCGGCGGTCATGGGTCCGACCGCTCTCCCGCAGCGAGCGGATGCAGCCGGTGGCGACGTCCCCAAGATCGACGGGCTCGCGGAACAGCGCGATCTTCCCGGCGGTCGCTCGCGCGACGTCCAGAAGGTCGTCGACCAGGTGTGTCAGGTGGTGAGTCTGGCGATGGATGATCTGCCGAAGCCGCACCGCCTGCTCCTCAGCGATGGCGTCGTGGTCCAGCGCGGTCACGGCATTGACGATCGCGCCGAGAGGATTGCGCAGCTCGTGAGACAAGGTGGCGAGAAATTCGTCCTTGGCGCGACTGGCCTCGGCCGTCTCGCGATAGAGCTGGGCGTTCTCGAGGAACATCCCCGCAAGGTCGCTGATGCCCTGGACCAGGCTGATCTCCCACGCCGTGACCGACCGCCGCGCCGTCCACCAGATCACGAAGAAGCCGCCGACCGGTCGGTCCTTGATGCGGATCGGGACGAACAGATCCGACTGGTGGGGAAAGTGCCGGAGCAGCTCGCGATCGACGCGAGGGTCGCCGGGCATGTCGTCGGTCCACACCGCGCGCCGGTGAAGCCACGCCTCTTCGATGGCCGCGTGGCCCTTGATCGGAATCGGAATCCGCCGAAATGCGTCGAGCAGGCCGTGGGGCACGTGATACCCGGCCGTCGGCCACAGGCTGTCGTGCGCCGCGTCGGCGAGGTAAGCGCCCACCATGTCCGCGCCGAGCGCGCGAGCGATCTCTCGCGCCACTCGCCGCATCGTCTCGGTCGGGTCCCGCGTCGAGCTCAACGCGCGGCTCACGGCGAGCAGCGTCTCCGTCTCGCGCAAGCGCAGCTGCTCGCGACGCTGGAGCTCGGCCCGCTCCGCCTCGGCCAGCTTGCGGCCGGCGATGTCACGCAGGATCGCGAGGTGACGACCGGCGACGAACCGCGCCGTCGCGCTGTACTCGATGTGCCGCACCGCACCGTCCGGACGAATCACGCGCAGCTCTCCGGCCTGCTCGCCGAAGCGAAGAAAGATCTTCCAGGCGGTCTCGAGATCCGTGCCCCGCTCGAGGAAGTCGTCGAAGCGGCGGCCGATCAGCTCGGACGCCGATGCACCAAGCAATCGGCACGCGGCAGGATTGACGTCAACGAACGTCCGCGAGTCGTCGACGACGATCACGCCGTCGCGAGCGGCCGCGAGAAGCGCCTCGGACTGTTGCTGGCTGGACACCCAGGACTAGAGCTACCGCCGACCAACCTCGGCCGTCAATGGCGCTGGCCGAAAGTCCTACCTCTCTGCGGCGAGGGGCCCGCGCAGAACACGACCAGGATGCGCGCCGGTATGCTCCCCGTCGCGGAGCACCACCTGGCCGTTCACGATCGACGCGGCGAAGCCGACGGCCTTCTGGCGCAGCCGCCGCGCGCCCGCAGGTAGATCGTTCACCACCTCGGGCATGTCCGGCGCCACGCGATCCGGGTCGAACACGATGACGTCGGCGGCCAGCCCCTCGCGCAAGAGCCCGCGCTCGTGAAGGCCCCAGGCCGACGCCGGCTCGAACGACAGCATCCGCACGCCTTCCTCGAGCGAAATCGCCTGGCGTCGGCGCACCCAGTAGGCGAGCACCTGGGTTTGCAGCGACGAGTCCATGATCTGCGAGACGTGCGCGCCCGAGTCGGAGAACGTCACCACCGAGTGCTCGTGCCTCATCATCTCCAGCACGTGGTCGAGGTTCTCGTTGAACAGCGGCTGGACGAAGAAGGCCTTGAGATCGCGCGCCAGCGCCACCTGGATCAGCGCCTCGACCGGATCGACGCCGCGCTCGCGCCCGATCTCGGCGAGGGACCGGTGCGGCCCGCACGGATCTTCCATCAGCATCATCCACTCGTAGTCGGGCTTGCGGGCATCGGCACCGACGGCGCGGCCCCACTCGGCCTCGGCCGCCGCCTTGACCAGCCGGCGGCGCACGTCGGCGTCACGCAGAAGTGCGCGCTGCTCGTCGAGCGGGCGCCGGCGCACCTCGCGCCACTCGGGCAGGCGATCGAAGGGCAATCGCGTCTCGAACGAGAACACGACCGAGAGCGCCCGGCTGTGCACCTGCGCGAACATGCGGCCGCCGGCGCGCGCGGTCTCGTCGAGCATGGCGAAATACGCGCGCCAGGCCTCCGGCATGAACCGCGAGCTGAACATGCCCCACGTGACCGGTACGCCGCTCTCCACCGCCAGGTCGCGCAGTCGCGTCAGGTAGTCGCGCTGGCGGTCGAGATCGCGGCCGGTATCCTCCCCGGCGATCTCGAAGATGCCGGCGCCGAGATCGCCCATCACCTGCACGAGCTCGCGCACCTCGCTCCACTCGGCGACGCGACTGGCAACCGGCCGCCGGTCGGCCGTCTCGTGGTTGCGCGTGCGCGAGGTCGTGAACCCCATCGCGCCCGCGGCCAGCGCGTCGGCCAGCTCGCGCTTCATGACGGCCAGGTCCTCGGCGGTGGCGGGCTCCGAGAACGCGCGCTCGCCCATCGCGTAGGTGCGCAGCGCCGAGTGGCCGACGTAGCCCGCGTAGTTGATCCCCTTCGGCCAGCGGGCGACGGCGTCGAGATATTGGGCGTATGTTTCCCACGTCCACTCGATCCCCGCCTGCATGGCCTCGGCCGGAATGTCCTCGGCGCGCTCGAGATTGCGGACGACCAGGTGCTTCTCGTCGGGCCGGCAGGGCGCCAGGGTGAAGCCGCAGTTGCCCATGACGACGCTGGTCACGCCGTGCCAGCACGAGCACGTGCCGAGCGGATCCCAGGCCACCTGCGCGTCCATGTGGGTGTGGCCGTCGATGAAGCCGGGCGCGACGACCTGATGGCGCGCGTCGATCTCCTCGCGGCCGCGCGTATGGATCGCGCCGATGCGCGCGATACGATCGCCGCGGATGCCGACGTCCGCTCGATAGCGCGGGAGCCCAGAGCCGTCCACGACGGTGCCGCCGCGGATCACGAGGTCGTATGTCATGTCTCTCTCCCCGCCTACGCGGGCACGAACACACCAGGCGCCGAGGAGGCACCGGCGCCGACCGGGGCTTCCTGGCGGGTGAACGCCGGATCGCGCTGCAGCACGGGCATCACGCGCTCGGCGAAGAGCCGCATGTTGAGCTCCGCCTGCTCGTGGGGCATGGCGCCGTAGCCGAAC
This sequence comes from Candidatus Methylomirabilota bacterium, assembly GCA_035275385.1. Lineage (GTDB taxonomy): Bacteria > Methylomirabilota > Methylomirabilia > Rokubacteriales > CSP1-6 > AR31. The sequence continues at coordinate 10,719 of DATEMW010000127.1, forward strand.
TCGGTCGCCAGGTGATCGACGGCCGTCAGCCGACGCAGCTCGGCGATCTGCTGCAGGCATTCGTCCGGCGTGCCGACGATCTGGATCTTCACGTAGAACTCCGCGGCCTTCTCGCGGTAGCTGGCGTCCTTCATCTTCGAGTACGTCTTCGACATCTTGCCGTAGAACTCGTAGCCCTTCACGTTCGCCAGGTGCCCGTCCGAGAAGTGATAGTGCGCGTCGATCGAGTCGAACTTGCGGCTGAGATAGGTCACCGCGCGCTCGTGCGC
>DATEMW010000128.1:0-8644 GCA_035275385.1 Candidatus Methylomirabilota bacterium
AGCGCGAACGAGAGATCCGCCGGCCCGATGTAGACGGCGTCGAGCCCGGGGGTGGCGCAGATCTTGTCGAGGTTAGCGAGGCCTTCCTTCGTCTCGATCATGGCCATGATGACGATCTCGTCGTTGGCCTTCGCGAGGTAGTCGGCGCCGCCGTAGTGCACGGCGCGCACGGGGCCGGACGAGCGCATGCCGACCGGCGGGTAGCGGCAGGCGGCGACGGCCTTGGCCGCGTCATCGGCGTTGTTGACCAGCGGCACGATGATCCCGTACGCCCCGAAGTCGAGCGCCTTCATGATGGTCGCCGGATCGTTCCAGGGCACGCGCACGACGGGCACCGTCTCGGTCTGCGAGATGGCCTGCAGCATCGGCCAGACGTCGTTCATGTCGGTGAGCCCGTGCTGCATGTCGACGCAGAGGGTGTCGAAGCCCTGACGCGCCATCACCTCGGCGGTGAAGCCGTGAGACACCGACAGCCAGCCCATGGTGACGTACTTCCCGTCGCGCCACATCTGCTTGATCTTGTTCGCTCGCACTGTTCCACCTCGGTAGTAGGAATATCGCCGCGCGGCGAAGCGTAGCACACTCGCGCCTCGGCAGAAGCCGGGCTACTCGATCACCTGGCTCGCCCGCAGCTGCACCGTGTGCGGGATCGTGAGGCCAAACGCTTTGGCGGTCTTGAGGTTGATCACGAGATCGAACTTCGTCGGCTGCTCGATTGGCAGATCTCCGGGCTTTGCGCCCTTGAGGATCTTGTCCACGTAGCCGGCCGCCCGCCCTACGATCGCGTCGAGGTCTGGCCCGTAAGACAGGAGCGCGCCTTCCTTGGCCCACGGGCCCCAGCCCGACACGAGCAGGAGCCGTCGCTGCTGGGCCGCTTCGAGAATGCGCTGGCGATTGAGCGTCATGAGTCGAGACGACACCGCGATCACCGCCTCGAGCTGCGCGCCTGTCGCCGCTTGCCATGCGGCGTCGAAATCATTCGCGCTTCGTACCTCGAGCGCATGAAGACGGACGCCGAGACTGGCCGCCGCTTTCTGGGTCTCCCGGTATTCGGGATCGACATGATCCGGATTCCAGAGGATGCCGACTCGCGAGATACGCGGCGCCATGTCTTTCAGGAACTGCAGTCGCTTCGCGGCCAGATCGGAGGACACGAACGTCACTCCGGTGATGTTGCCGCCCGGTCGGGCCATGCTCGCGACCAAGCCAGCCTCGACTGGATCGGTGCTGACGATCATGACGATCGGGAGCGTGGACGTCGCTGCGCGCGCGATGGGCGCGACGTCTCCTCCAAACGCTACGATCACGTCCGGCTTGTCGGCCGCAAGCTGCGCCGCCAGATCGCGAAGCCGCTCCGGCTTTCCCGCCGCGTACCGATACTCGATCTTGATGTTTTGGGAGTCGACGTAGCCGAGCTCGGTGAGGCCTTGCCGCAACGCCAGGATGTTCGGGTCGCCGTCCGGCGCGCCGTACATGAGCACGCCGAGACGCGGGACCTTCCCCGCCTGCTGGGCTTCGGCGGAGTCGCGCCTGGACTGAGCTGAGAGCAGCACCAGCAGGACACCGGCTGTCACAACTGCCGCGACCACGATCCGTCGCATACGCACCTTCCCTTCAGGACAAGCCGACGCGACCCCTCAGAACTAGCGACCGCGCCGCGCCGCCCCCTTCGCGTACACCTCGAGATTGACCACGTTGAGCGGCCGCTCGCCGGCCAGCACACGCGCCACTTCCTCGCCGCAGCGGCCGGGGATCTGCGCGACCGCCGCGGTCGAGAAGTACGCGGCGTGCGGCGTGGCGATCACGTTCTCCATCTTCAACAGCGGATTGTCGGCGGTCACCGGCTCTTCTTCCCACACGTCGAGCGCCGCGCCGGCCAGGCGCTTCTCGTTGAGCGCGCGCGCCAGCGCCTGCTCGTCGACCACCGGGCCGCGCGAGGTGTTGATCAGGATCGCGGTCGGCTTCATACGCCGGAAGAACGCGTCGCTGATCAGATGGCGCGTCTCGGCGTTCAGCAAGGTGTGGACGGAGACGTAGTCGCTGCGCTCCGCCAGGGTCTCGAGCGAGACGCGCTCGACGCCGAGCGCGGCGAACTTCTTGTCGTCCACGTAGGGATCGCACGCGATCACCTTGGTCTCGAGCGCGGCCACGCGCCGGGCGAACGCGCTGCCGATGTTGCCGAGGCCGACGATGCCGACCGTCTCGCCGTGCAGTGAGCCCGTGCGGCTGCCGGGGACTCGGCCGCCCCACACGCCCGCGTGCACCTGGCGATCCATGGTGAGCACGCCGCGGTTCCACGACAGGAGCAGCGCCAGCGCGTGATTGGCGACCTCGCGGATCCACAGATCGGGAATGTTCACGACGATCACGCCGAGGTCGGTGGCGGCCGGCACGTCGATCACGTCGTAGCCCACACCGGTGCGCACGACGACCTTCAGGCCTTCGAGCGCGCTCATCACGCCGCGCGTCACCGGCCACGACGAGACGACGAGCGCGTCGGCGTCGCGCGTGCGCGCGATCATCTCGTCCTCGTTCTTCATGTGCGGCAGCTGGATCATGCGCGCCGACGCGCGGCTGAGGGCGGTCTGGCAGTCGGCGAAGTCCCACTGGGCGTTTCCGAGGATCACGTAGACGAGCGAGGTCTTGTCGGTCATGATGGCCCGGTAGTTTACAGGAGGGCCGCCCATGAAGACCGTCGAGATCGATCGTGGCAAGCGCCTGAGAGACCAGCCCAACACCGGCCACAACCGTTTCCACCCGGACATTCCGCCGCTCGTCACCGTGGACGAGGGCGAGGAGGTGGTGCTGGCCACGCGCGACGGAATCGACGGCCAGCTCGGCCCCGGGACGACCGAGGCCGACATGCCCAAGATGGAGGCCGGCGCCATCCATCCCCTCACCGGGCCCGTGTTCGTCAAGGGCGCCCAGCCCGGCGACGTGCTCGAGGTCGAGTTTCTCGACATCGTGCCGCAGCCGCACGCCTTCACGGCGATCTTTCCGGGCCTCGGCTTCCTGCGCGATCTGTACACGACGCCGTTCCTCGTGCACTGGCAGATCCGCGACGGCTGGGCAACGTCGCCCAAGCTGCCGGGCGTGCGCATTCCCGGCGCGCCGTTCATGGGCGTGTCCGGCGTGGCGCCCTCGGCCGCGCAGGTGCGTGCCTGGACGGCGCGCGAGAACGATCTGATGGGCCGGGGCGGCATGGTGTTCCCGCCCGACGCGACCGGCGCCATTCCGAGCCGCGGGCCCGCGGCCACCGAGGGGCTCCGCACCTTGCCGCCTCGGGAGAACGGCGGCAACTTCGACGTCAAACAACTGACGAAGGGCTCGAAGCTCCTCTTGCCGGTCGCCGTCGAGGGAGCGCTGTTCTCAACCGGCGACGGGCACTTCGCCCAGGGCGACGGCGAGGTCTGCGTGACCGCCGTCGAGATGGGCGCCACGGCGTCCGTGCGCTTCCGCGTCCTGAAGGGCACGAGCGCCGCGCGGGCGCTGCGCGGGCCACGCTTCTCGCACGCGGGCTACTTCGCGCCGCCGGAGTGGGCGTCGCCGCGCGGCTTCGTCGCCGCGATGGGCATGCCGATCCGCGACGATGGCGTGAACGAGGGCGAGAACCTGACCCTCGCCTGCCGCAACGCGCTGCTGAACATGATCGACCTCTTGCAGGAGCGCGGCTGGAGCCGCGAGCAAGCGTACGTGATCTGCAGCGTCGCGGCGGATCTGCGAGTCAGCAACGTCGTCGACGTGCCGAACTACGTCGTGTCGGCCCTGATTCCCGAGGCCATCTTCGCGAGCTGAGCCGCGCCAATGGCCGCCACTGATCTACAAGAGCTGGAACAGCTCAATCGCGACTACATCAGCTCCGTCCAGAGCTCGGACGTGCGCCGCTTCGACGAGATCCTGGCCGAGGACTTCCTCTGCAGCAACCCCGACGGCTCGCTGATCGACCGCGCGGGCTTTCTGGTGCAGACGGCGCGACCGGTGACGATCACGAATCTCGAGGCGCGCGACGTGAAGATCCGCATCATGGGCGACTTCGCGATCATCCACGCGCGCACCACGTACACCATGCCGGATGGCCGCGCCGCGTCCGGCCGCTACACCGATTGCTGGGCGCGCCGCGGGGGCCGCTGGCTCGCGGTGTCGGCCCACGTCACGCGCGGCTGAGCGAAGCGCACACCCGGTCGAGCGAGTGATCTCCACGGTAGAGTAGAAGCATGGCTGCCCACACACTCGAACAAGTCTCCTGGGAATCGTGCCTGCTCACGCCGACGCCCGACGACGCGATGGAGTCCTATGCGCGGGCGAAGATGGGCATGCCGCTCCCGATGATCCGCTACTTCGTCCCGGTCCCGTGGCTCTCGCACGCCATGGTCGACCTGCACCCGGAGTACGGGTTGCTGATGAGCCTGGACCTCGAGCTCAACGATCTGATTCAGCTGGTCGTCAGTCAGGAAAACTCGTGCCGGTTTTGCTATGCGGCCGTGCGGGGCATGCTGCGCATCCAGGGTATGAGCGAGGAGCGTATCCGCAGCGTCGAGGGGAACCTGACGCGCGCCGGTCTCTCGCCGCGGGAGGAGGCGGCGCTGAGCTTCGCGCGGGCCCTCACGCGCTCGACGCCCGCCGCGGCATCTGCCGCCAAGCAGGCCCTGCTGGCCACTGGGGTCTCCGTCTCGGAGATGAAGGAGATTGCGTTCGTCGCCGCCGTCATCAACTTCACGAACCGCGCGGCGACGACGCCGGCCATCCCGCCGTACACCGTGGAGCAGATGCCGCAGAAGCTCCACATCCGACTTTTGCGGCCATTCATCGCGCGCATGCTGAGAAAGGCGCGAAGCCGCGGCCAGGCGACGCCGCTCGACAGCGGCCTGTCGTACCCGTACGCGGGCCTGGTGGAGTCGTTCGCCGGCTCGCCGATCGCGCCGGCGCTAGCGAAGGCGCTGGCCGAGATGTGGGCGTCGCCCGTCCTGAGCCGCCGCTGCAAGCTCCTCTTGTTTGCCGTGATCGCGCGCGGCCTGGGCTGCGACGCGTGCGCGAACGAAGCTGCGCGCTCGCTCGTGAAGGAAGGCTTCTCCGAGGACGCGCTCGCCAACGTCCTCACGCACCTGGACGCGCCGGAGCTCGACCCGGTCGAGCGCCTGCTCGTGCCGTTCGCGCGCGAGACCATCTGGTACGAGCCCGCGCCGCTGCAGCGCCGCGCGCGCGCCCTGCGCGATCAGCTCACTCCCACGCAGTTCCTCGAGGCAATCGGCGTGGTGTCTCTCGCCAACGGGCTGTGCCGCCTCGGCGCCATCGTCGCCGACCATCCGTGACCCGCGCGTGACCGCTGTCGTCCTTGTCGCCGCGCTGGTGGTCATCGCCGCGCTCGCGTGGGCGCTGCGGCGCAAGTCACAGTACATCGCGGCGCTCCAGGCCCAGCTCGAGGGCGCCGCGCGCGAGCTGCAGTCGCTGCAGGAGGCGTGCGCCCGGCTGGCGCCGGCCGGCGTGGTGCAGCGGCTCGTCGCCGACCGCACCGATCCCGGCGCCGAGCGCAAGGTGGTGACCGCGCTCTTCTCCGATCTGGTCGGCTACACGGCCATGAGCGAGCGGCTCGAGCCCACCGTGCTCGCACGCATCATGAACGGCTACTTCCAGCGCATGAGCGACGCGATTCACGAGCACCGCGGCCACGTCTCCACGTTCGTCGGCGATGGCGTGCTCGCGTACTTCGGCGCGCTCCAGCACAACCCGTGGCAGTGCGACGACGCCGTGCGTGCCGCGCTGGCGATGCGGGCGGCGCTGCGAGACTACAACAAGGAGCTGGCCGACGAAGGCCTGCCGCCGCTTGGAGTCGGCATCGGGATCCATCGCGGCCCCGGCCTGGCCGGGCTGGTGGGCTCGCGCGAGCGGATGGAGTATGCGTTCGTCGGGCGCACGGTGAACCTGGCGGCGCGCGTGCAGTCGCTGACCCGGGTGCACCAGGTCGACATTCTGGTGACCGAAGCCGTCCGCGAGCATCTCGATCCGCGCTTCATGCTGGCGCTGATGCCACCCGAGCAGGTCAAGGGCATCGACGAGCCGGTGGTCACCTACGCGGTGCGCGAGTAGACCGTCGCGGAGCGGGACTAAAACGACGGCGGCTGGCGAGTAAAACGACGGCGCCCGGCTGGCGGCTCTAGCAGGAGCCACCAACCGGGCGCCGCATATTGCGTGTCTGTTCGTCCTACAGGCTGGCGCCGAGCTACTTCGGCTGGGCGACCGTCCGCAGGTACGGCTTGATCGTCTTGAAGCCGGCCGGGTACGTCTTCTTCGCCTCGTCGTCCGAGACGGCCGTGACGATGATGACGTCCTGCCCCTGCTTCCAGTTCACTGGCGTCGCCACCTTGTGCTTGCTGGTGAGCTGGCAGGCGTCGAGCAGCCGCAGCACTTCGTCGAAGTTGCGGCCGGTCGACATCGGGTAGGTCAGCATTGCCTTGATCTTCTTGTCAGGGCCGATGATGAATACCGAGCGCACCGTCGCGTTGTCAGCCGGGGTCCGCCCCTCGGACGTCGTGCCCGCGCCCTCCGGCAGCATGTCGTAGGCCATCGCGACTTTCAGCTCGGGGTCGCCGATCATCGGATATGTCACGGCGTGACCCGAGGTGTCCTGGATGTCCTTCGCCCATTTCTCATGGTTGCCGACCGGGTCGACGCTCAGCCCGATGATCTTGGTGTTGCGCTTGTCGAACTCGGGCTTCAGGCCGGCCATGTAGCCGAGCTCGGTGGTGCACACGGGCGTGAAATCTTTCGGGTGGGAGAAGAGAATCGCCCACGAGCTGCCGATCCAATCGTGGAAGGTGACCTTCCCCTGGGTGGTGTCGGCGGTGAAGTTGGGTGCTTCGCTGTTGATCCGCAGTGCCATGTTTCGCCTCCGTATGATGTTGGGAACTTCCGGCCGAAACGCCCCCCCGAGCAAGAATGCACCAGAGCGGCAGCCAGGAAAAGAGCCCGCCTATTATAAGGCCACTAACCCCATCGAGATAGGGGCCAATCACTCATACCCTCAGATTACCCCGCCGGGCAACCGTTGCTGTTCCGCGGAGGGGGCCCGGCCGGTGGATCAGCTCGAGCGCCGCGAGAGCCGCGACCCAACACGGGCCCCGGCTTGGGCGAGCAGCGAGGCCAGTCGCGCCAGCGCGGGCTGGCGGCGCGCGGCCGACCGCCACATGAGCACCACGGGCAGCGCGGGCACGCGGGCCGGCGCAGTGACGATCTGGTCGGCCGGCGCCTCGGCGAGCGCCAGCGCCGGCACCAGGCCGACGCCGAGCCCGCCCGACACGTACGAGAGCAGCAGCGACACGCTCGGCACGTCGATCGTGGACACCGGGCGAATCCGCTCGTCGGCGAAGTATTGATCGAGCAGCGCCCGCCCCCGGCTCTCGGCCGCCAGCCGCAGCACGGGCTCGCGCCGCAAGCGCTCGGTCAGCGGCGTCCGATCGCGCCCGCGCTTCGGCCCTACCCACACGAAGGGCTGATCGAAGAGATGGCGCTCCTCGATCCCACGCGGCGTCTCCTGACCCGTGACCACCGCCAGATCGACGTCGCCGTCGACCACCAGGCGCACGCCGGCGCGCGAGTGCGTGGTGACGAGCTCAAAGCGCACCGGCGGCTCTTCGTCGAGCAGATCGCGCAGCACCGGGGCCAGGAGCCCCTTGCCCAGATAGTCGCTGGCCGCCACGCGCAACGTGGTCGCCGGGCGGCCGGCAAGCTCGGAGAGCTGGCCGAACGCCGCCTCGGCGCCGCTCCAGAGCTCGCGCACGACCGGCAGCGCCGCCTCGCCCGACGTGGTCAGCCGCACCCCTCGCCCGGCACGTTCGAGAAGCTTCATGCCCAGGTGCGCCTCGAGCTTGCGGATCTGCTGACTCACAGCCGACGAGCTGATGTGCCGTTGCCGCGCGGCGGCGCCGACCGAGCCGGTGCGCGCGACCGCGAGCAGCGTCTCGAGGGCGGGAAACAGTGCAGCGTCGACCATGAAGCAGAGCTTACCATTCGCCGCAGAACCTTTCACTGGACTACACGGTTGCGCTCAGGCAGCATACGCGCGCCCGATAGTTCTCTCGTTCGTTGCGTTCGTTGCAAGGAGGAGTCACATGGCGAAGACGCTGCTCGACAAAGTATGGGACGCGCACAGCGTCCGGACCCTGCCGTCCGGACAGACCCAGCTCCTGATCGGCCTGCACCTGATCCACGAGGTGACGACGCCGCAGGCCTTCCAGATGCTGAAGGACGCCAAGCTCAAGGTGCGGATGCCCGAGCGGACCTTCGGCACCCTCGACCACATCATCCCCACCACCGATCAGGCGCGCCCCTACGCCGACCCCATGGCCGAGGACATGGCCGCGCACATGTACCGCAACATGAAGGACTTCGGCCTGAACCTGTTCGACATGGCGACGGGCAAGCAGGGCATCGTCCACGTCATCGGGCCCGAGCTCGGCCTCACGCAGCCCGGCATGACGATCGCGTGCGGCGACAGCCACACCGCCACCCACGGCGCCGTCGGGGCCATCGCGTTCGGCATCGGGACGACGCAGGTGCGCGACGTGCTCGCGACGCAGTGCCTGGCCATGGATCGCCCGAAGGTGCGGCGCATCGCGGTGCACGGCGCGCTCGGCCCGGGGGTCTACGC
>DATEMW010000129.1:0-6606 GCA_035275385.1 Candidatus Methylomirabilota bacterium
GACCAGCCCGATGAGCGCGATGGCCGCCACCACGGAGAGGCTCACGATCATCGACGACTCGAACCAGTCCTCGCGCTGGCCGCGGTCGAGCACGAACTGCAGCGCGGAGACGCCCACGACGAGCAGGACGAGGCCGGCCACATCCACGCGCCGCACCGCGCGGCGCTCCGTCGTCGAGTCGGGGACGAAGAGCCACGCCATCACTACCGCCGCGACGCCGACGGGCACGTTGATATAGAAGACCCAGCGCCAGCTCCAGTTGTCGGTGATCCAGCCGCCGAGCGTGGGACCGATGATCGGCGCGAACATGATGCCGATCCCCCAGATGGCCATCGCCATCCCGCGCTGGCTGCCGGGGAACGTTTCCATCATCGTCGCCTGCGAGAGCGGCACCAGCGGCCCGCCGGCGAGGCCCTGGAGGAATCGCATGAGGACGATGACGATCAGGCTGGGCGCCGCCCCACACACGGCCGACGTAATCGTGAACGCCACCGTAGCGATGATGAAGAGCCGCTTGCGGCCGAGCAGGTCCGTCAGCCATCCGGAGACGGGCAGGCTGATCGCGTTGGCGACGAGGAACGACGTGAGCACCCAGGTGATCTCGTCGACGCCGGCGGAGAGCGTGCCGCGCATGTGGTCGAGCGCGACGTTGGCGATGGTCATGTCGAGCATGACCAGAAACGTGGTCATCATCGTCGTGACGGCGACGATGGCCCTCTGAACGCCCGGTCTCATTTGACTACGTGGGGGGCCCCGAAATGGCCCCCCACACCCCCCAACGCTGGCCCCGGCCCGGGGGACCCGGGCCGGCTCTGGATATTCTGCGCTGTACTCACCGGAGCTCGATGACGGGGACGACCGACATGCCGGGCACGAGCAGCGCGTGGCCGTTTTGCCCCGGCTCGAGCACGAGCTTCACGGGGATGCGCTGGACGACCTTCACGAAGTTCCCTGAGGCGTTTTCGGCCGGCAGGAGCGAGAAGCGCGAGCCGGTGCCGCTCTGGATCGAGTCGACGCGCGCACGGAGCGCGAGCCCCGGATGCGTGTCGACCGCGATCGACGCGAGCTGCCCCGGCCGCACGTGGGTGAGCTGCGTCTCCTTGTAGTTCGCGATCACCCAGACGTTGGCGACGTCGACCACGGCGAGCAAGAGCTGGCCGGGCTGCACGACCTGCCCCAGCTCGACCGTCCTTCGTGTCACCCGGCCGCCCACCGGCGCGGTGAGCGTCGTGTACTCGAGGTTCAGCTCGGCCTCTCTCAGATTGGCGCGCGCCTCGGCCACCTGGGCCTGGGCGCTGGCTGCCTCCGCGCTGCGGATTGGCACCTCGCCGCGGCGGCTCCTGGCGTGGCGGAGCGTCGCGTCGGACTCCTGGCTCTGCCGGGCCGACTGCGCGAGCACGACTTCCTGTGTGGCCACCTCGGCCTCCGCCTGCGCGACCTCGGCACGAGCGGAATCGAGGCGCTGCCGGGCCGCGTCGACACCGGCCGCGGAAGACTTGAACACGCTCTCGGTGTGATCGAACTCCTGTCGCGCGATCAGCGTGCGCTCGAGCAGCTCTCGGGACCGCCCGCGATCCAGGCCGGCGCGCTCGTGCTCCGCCTCGCGCGCCGTGACTTCGGCCTGCGCCGCCTGCACAGCGGCGCGTCGTGCGCGGAGCCGGCTCTTGCGCTCATCGAGCGCGCGCCGGGCGCTGTCGATGCCGAGCAGGGACCGCTCGGCCGCCGCCTGCGCGACGGCGACCTGGCTGGCCGTGCCCTCGTCCGCCATCGGCACGCCCGCGGTGGCCATGGAGAACCGGCTCTCCGCCGACGCCAGCGCCGCGCGCGCCTGCTCGACCTTCACCTCGAAGTCCCGCGGGTCCAGGCGTGCGAGCGCCGTCCCGGCCGTCACGATCTCGTTGTCCCGCACCAGGAGCTGCAGCACGGTGCCGCGGACGCGCGCGCTCACCGGCGACACGTGCGCCTCGACGAACGCGTCGTCTGTGGAGATGTGGCGATCCCAGTAGCGCCACTGGTGCACGCCCCAGGCCCCGGCGCCCAGCGCGGCAAGGACGACGACGCCGAGGATCACCTGGCGCCGCCACCGTCGCGGGGGGCGTGGGATCGATGACAGGACAGACTCGACGCGGCTCATGTCCGGCTCAGCGCTGCGCGGCTCGCGCGTTAGCGAAGAGCTGCACCGAGTAGCGATACCGCTCCGGGTGGTAGCGGACGACCGCCGCAATGACCGCGCGATCCGTGTCGGTGTAGTACGTGCGGTCGACCTTGAGGACGGGCGCGCGCACCTTGAGGCCGAGATGGCCCGCCACGCGGCGGTCGGCCAGCGCGGCCTCGATCGTCTGGTCGGCGCGCTCGATGGGTCGCCCGAGCTTACCTTCGATCACCGCGACGAGGGAGGCCTGCGCGTTGGCGTCGGCCTCGTTGATCAGATCGCCGACATCCGGAGGGCAGAAGAGCTCCGCGTGGGCGAACGGCTCGCCCCCGAGCGACACCGCGGCCTCGAGGCGCGTGACGGGCGTCCCGACCGGCACGTCGAGCGCCTCGGCCACCGCCGGCGGCGCGGGGATGGCCTCCTTCGCGACGATCCGGTGCGTCAGGGGCGCGCTATAAGACGCGAGGTCATCGAGGGACCCGATGAGCTTCAGCGACTTGACCGTCTCGCCGGGCGCATTGACGAACGTGCCGACCCCCTGGCGCCGAGCGATGAGGCCGCTGGTCAGAAGGGCGTCGAGCGCGTGGCGGACGGTGATCCGGCTGACCCCGTACGTCTCGCACAGCCGCTGCTCTGTGGGGAGCGGCGCGCCGGCGGCGAACTCGTTGGCGCGGATTCGGGCGCGGAGGTCCTGCTCGAGCTGATAGTAGAGGGGCACAGGGGAGCCGGGCTTTAGCTTCACTGTCGGAAAGATACTGTTGTTATGACGACGTGTCAACAGGTGGAGTGAAGCTAGGGTGCACGTCCTGGTCAACGGGGTGCGTCTGTTCTTCGACGTCGAGGGCGGAAGCCTCGTGCCCGACGGGCCCGCGATGCGCGAGAAGCCGACGCTTCTCCTCCTCCACGGCGGGCCGGGGTTCGATCATTCGATCTACAAGCCCGCGTTCTCAGCGCTGTCCGACGTGGCCCAGGTCGTGTTCCTCGACCATCGCGGCAACGGCCGGAGCGATCCGGGCCCACGGGAGAACTGGAATCTGGCGCAGTGGGCCGACGACGTGCACGCATTCTGCGAGACGCTCAGCATCGCGCGGCCGATCGTCTATGGCGCGTCGTTCGGAGGCACGGTGGCGCTGGCTTACGCCACCCGCCATCCCGAGCACCCGGCGAAGCTGATCCTCGTGAGCGCCGAGGCCGCCGCCGATACGCATCTCGATCGTCGCGTGGCGATGTTCGAGCGCTTCGGCGGACCCGAGGCCGGCGCGCTGGCGCGCCGCCGGTTCCTCGAGAGCCAGGGCCACACGGACCCGGCGTCAGTCGAGGCGTGGCTGCGCCTGGCGTTTCCGCTCTACACGCGAACGCGGCGCGATCCCGACGTGGCAAAGCGCGCCGTGCGCAGTCCCGACGTCGCGCACTGGTTCACGAGGCCGGGCGGGGAGGGGCACACGTTCAACTTCGTGCCCCAGCTCTCACGCGTGCGGTGTCCGACCCTCGTGCTCGGCGGGGAAGACGATCCGATGACGCCGATCGAATGTCAGGCGGATATCGCGGCGGCGCTGCCCGCGCATCTGGTTCGCTTCGAGCGCTTCGCCGGCTGTGGCCACGCAGTCGTGCCGGACGCGCCCGAGCGGGCGATGGCGCTGATCCGGGAGTTCATCGCGCGCTGACGGCGTCCGCCCGCGCGGTAGTAATCCCTCGGCTTCTCGGGTCAACCGAAAAATAGCTACAAGGTATGCCGTTGTATTCATTGAGAATACAAAGTAAGATATCGGCATGAGCCCTAGAGCCCGCAGTGCTACTAGCCGAGTCGGGAAGCAGCGAGCCGCTGGCCGATCCAAGGCGGTCCGGCCAGAGTCGCGACGCCTGACCACGATGCGGCTTCGAGAATCGCTCCGGCGGGAACTCGAGGCCACTGCCGCGCGAAGTCGACGCTCGGTAGCCGAGGTAACACAGGAGCTCCTCGACGAAGCACTCCGCATGAGGCAGTGTCCCGGCATTTACTTCGCCGACGAGCCGAATGGGCGGACGGCGAAGATCGGTGGAACCGGGCTCGGCGTATGGGAAGTCGTGCGGGACGTCAGCCGAGACCAGAATGTCGACAGGCTTCGAAAGGCCTTCCCGCAGCTGTCACAGGCCCAGATCACGGCCGCGCTGATGTATTACGCCCGCTACCGAGACGAGGTCCAAGCGCGGATCGATATGAACGCTGCGCTCACGCCGGAGGCAATCGAGAAGCAGTATCCCGGGCTCGTGAACTTCTCTCGGTGAAGGTCTATCTCGATGAGGACCTGTCGTCGGACATTGCCCTGCTTCTCCGGCGGCGGGGTGTAGACGCGACGAGCGCTCACGAAGTCGGCAACAGCCAGCTGCCAGACCGCGCCCAGCTCGACTATGCCACCCGCGAAGCTCGAGCGATCGTGACGAGGAACGTGGTCGACTTTCTAGCACTTGCTCGTGAAGCAGTCGCGACGAATTCGCGGCACGCGGGCATCATCTTGGTCCCAGCGAGCTTTCGGGGAGACGAGTACCGAGCGATGGCCGACGCCGTTGCCCATGCGTTGAAGTCGTACCCCAAGGGACTTGACGGCGTCGTTCTCTATGTCACACGGCGTCAGCGGTAGACGACTGAACGTGCTGCACGATCAGTAGACCGTAAATTCGACCAGGTTGTCGTCGGGGTCGCGAAAGTAAACGCTGGTCGACGTCCCGCGCGCGCATGAGCGCGGTCCCGGACCAGCCTCCGGCTTGATCCCGTTCTTCTTCAAGAGCGCCAGAACCTCGTCGACCGTCCCATCCCACTCCAGACAGAAATCGGCGCCGCCGATCGACGGCCGCCGCGCGCCGAGATAGCCGGCGCGGTCGGGATCCTGTGGCCCATGCACATTGATCTTTTGCGCGTCGTTGATGCGGATCGTCGCCATGTCCGGCCGGTTGTTCGGCCGCTTCTCCCACGCGATCGTGAAGCCGAGGCCTTCGTAGAAGCGGAGCGTGCGCTGCAAATCACCCGCGACGATCACCCAGTGGTCGATGCCTTTGATACCCATGGCAGCTCTCCTACTGCGTCCGCGTGTATTTCACGATGCGCCGGGGACGCCCCCACGCGCCTGGCCGCACCACATAGAGATCGCCGCGCGAGTCGCCCCAGATGCTGTGACACGAGCGAAAGCTCGGATCGCCCCACTGCGCCAGCCGCTGGCCGTCGAGCGTCACCACGCTGACCAGACCGCCGTTGTGCTCGGGGATGTAGACGATGTCGTCGGCGTCGACGTAGAACGTCGCCGGGCCGATCAGCTTGGTCGGCCAGATTTCGAGGAGCTTGCCGTCCTGGTCGAAGACCTGCACGCGGTCGTTCTCGCGATCGCACACGAGCGCGCGCCCGCGCCGGTCGATCCATACGCCATGCGGTAACGCGAACTGCCCCGGGCCCGAGCCCGGCTCGCCCCACGAGAAGAGATACGTGCCGTCGGCGGCGTACTTGTGCACGCGCGCGTTGCCGTACCCGTCGGTCATGAACATCTCGCCCGAGGGGGTCAGCGCGATGTCGGTCGGCAGGTTGAAGGGGCCGCCGCCGTGGGTGACGTTGCGGTACGCGACCGAGCTGAAGTCCTTCGGATCGACGCCGGTGTCCGAGCGATGGCCGCGGGTGCCGATCGTGCGCAAGAGCGTGCCGCTCGTGCTGAAGTAGAACATCTGCGCGTGATCGCGGTCGACGATCCAGAGGTTGTCCTTCTCGTCGCTGCGGATCGTGTGGGGAAACGCGAACAGCCCGGCCCCCCAGGTCGAGAGCACGTTGCCGTCGCGATCGAACACGATGATCGGATGCTCGGCCGAGCGGTTGAAGCAGTAGACGCGGTCGTGTGAGTCCACGGTGACCGCGGCGACCGGGATGTTCCAGCCCGCGGGAAGCTTCTGCCAGTCGTCGTCGACTTCGTAGGTGTACTTGCCGGTCCCGACGGTCGTGCCCATGGGTGTCCCTCCCGTGGGTCCGAGTCTACCCCGCGACGCCCTCCATCTGCAGCGCGTAGAGCCGGCGGTAGAGACCGTCGCGCGCCAGGAGCTCCTCGTGGCGTCCGACCTCGGCGATGCGCCCCTCGTGCACGACCACGATGCGATCGGCGTTGCGCACCGTGGCCAGCCGATGCGCGATGACCAGCACGGTGCGCCCCCGCATCAGCTCGGCCAGCGCCTGCTGGATCATGAACTCGCTCTCGGCGTCGAGATCCGACGTCGCCTCGTCGAGGATCAGGATCGGCGGGTTCTTCAGAAACGCGCGCGCGATCGCGATCCGCTGGCGCTGGCCGCCCGAGAGCCGCACGCCGCGCTCACCCACGAGCGTCTTATAGCCGTCGGGGCAGCCGGCGATGAACTCCTCGGCGTGCGCCTGGCGCGCGGCGCGCGCGACGTCCTCGAACGGCGCGTCCGGCCGGCCGTAGGCGATGTTGTACAGGATCGAGTCG
>DATEMW010000130.1:0-11490 GCA_035275385.1 Candidatus Methylomirabilota bacterium
GGGCTGTCGTAGAGCGCGCCGGCCGCGTGACGGAAGCGGCCTCGCGGCGTGAGCGCGCGCTCGAGCTCGCCGACGCCGCCGAGTGCGGTGCCGAGCACGACGGCGATCCGCTCGGGCTCGGCGGCGATCGGCGCGCGAGCCAGGAGGTCCTCAGCCGCCGCGAACAGGAGCTGGGTCGCCCGACAGCCCACGCGCCGTGTGCCGGGCAGCGCGCGCAGCTTCTTGATCTCGCCGCCCCGGCCGACTCGCAGATCGTCGACCGGGAAGCGCTCGATCATCGAGATGCCGTCGCTGCCGGTGATCAGCCCCGACCAGAACGCGTCGAGATCGGGGCCGAACGGGGTCACGGCTCCCGCGGCGATGAGGCTGACGGGCTCAGCGCGCCGGCGCATCGCTCATAGCAGCGGCGAGTAATACATCCTGAAGGCGCGAATCGGCCCCTGCTCGGTGTCGTAGAGCTTCGTCGCCCAGAAGCGCTGAGCGCTCGGCTCGAAGGTCATGATGCCGGGCCAATCCGGGTTGTTCGGGTCCCACACGAAGAACTCGATATCGCCGTTCTCCAGCGGTCGCGACTCGTAGGCGATCACCGTGTGGTTCAGCTCGGGCTTGGGCCAGTTGGTCACCAGGAGCTGAACCAGTCGCCCGGCGCGGAGCTGCTCGACGATCTCGTACGCAACACCCTCCTGCTGCGCGCCGCTGACCGGAAGGGTCACGCGCCAGTTGGTCCAGTGTACCCAGGTCCAGAACCGCCCGCCGAGCCCGTCCTTGACCGCCTGCTCCTCGTCGCGCGAGAACTCGCGGAGATTGGCGTAGCCGGGAATCACGGTGCGATCGTCGAGCGGAAGCGTGTCGGCCCGGGCCGGACGCGCGACCACGCGCCTGACCCGCTCCACGTACCCGGCGTGATCGAGCTTGGGCAGCGCGGGATCGAATCGGGCGAACTGCGAGAACTGGCGGACGGCGCGCGCCAGCACGAAGCAGTAGTGGGCGTAGATCCCCGACTCGTTGGGATGGCGCGCGGCGATCAGATTCGCGAACGCGAAGGTGTCCTGCTCGAACGAGAACGCCGGCGCGCGTACCGCCTCGTCGAGGCCGAGCGGCGGGCCGCCGTTCCGGGGCGGCGCGCTCGCGCACGCTGCAGTCACGAGTACCACGGCCACCACGGCTGCAAGGCGCGAGTTCCCGATGAAATTCAATGCCTTACCCTAAATGGCGGCGTCGCCATTCGTCAAGAGCGCGTGTTATCCTTCGGCCCGGTCGCCCGCATGAGCCGAACGATCGCGGCGCTCTATCGGTTCCTCTACGCGGTCTTCCTGTCGCGTCTGCCCGAGCCGGCCGCGGTCGCGCTCGGCCAGGGGCTGCTCCGCACGCTGCCGCTCGATCGGCTGCACCACTTCCGACTGGACGACCCGCGCCTGGCGATCACGCTCGGCGGCGTGCCGCTGCCGAATCCGATCATCCTCGCCGCGATGTACTACGACGCGGAGATCCTGGGACGCGCGATGGGTCTCGGCTTCGGCGCCGTAACCGCCAAGTCGATCACGGTCCAGGCCCGTCCGGGCCATCCCCAGCCCAACCTGGTCCGAACGAGCACCGACGCGGGGCCGGGGCTGGTGAACTGCAACGGGTTTCAGAACCCGGGGCTCGAGCGCTTTCGCGCCTCGATCGCCTCGCTTCCGCACCGGGTCCCGCTGATCGTGAGCGTGGCGGGCGAGACGATCGGCGACTACGTCAAGCTCGTGCGCGAGCTCGGGCCGCTCGGCGAGCTGATCGAGTTCAACATCTCCTCGCCGAACACGCGCCTCGTCTACGAGTGGAGCCGCAAGCCGGGTGAGCTCGCCACCTTGCTCCGCGAGGTGCGGAGGGCAACCGACAAGCCGCTGATCGTGAAGCTCTCGCCCGATTTCTCCGAGACCAACGAGCGCGAGATCATTCCGGCGGCGCTCGACGCGGGCGTGCGCATCGTCAACTACGGCAACACGCGAAAAGTCGCCAATCGCCAGCTCTCGCAGGGCGAGGGCGGCCTCTCCGGGCCGGACATCTTCCCGACCACCCTGGAGAATCTCAGGCGCACGCGGCGCGTGTTCGGCAACGACTTCGAGATCATCGCGACGGGCGGCGTCGACTCGCCCGACAAGGCGGTCATGCTGCTCGACGCCGGCGCCACGGCCGTCGGATATTTCACCGGATTCATCACGCGCGGGCCGATCCTCGCGCGCCTGATCCTCGAGCGCCTGCTCGCGCGTCGCTGACCGCACGGAAAATGCCCACAGCTTATCCACTTGTCCACCACTATCCACAGCAGACAAAATCGCCCGAACTGACGCGGCCTCACGAGGGCATCGCCGGAATCTGCCGGTCCATTCGTCCACGGAGAGCACACCTGCGTGGATTCCCGGATTCCACGCGGGTGCGACTCGCGCCGTACGCATCGCTCGCGCATTTTTCGCGGACAAACGAGACCTTGACCTGAAAACTCGGCGCTCGTAAGGTTGGCAGGCCATGTCGCATGTTCACTTCCACGTGGTACCGCGGTCACGACGACCGGCGCTTTCTGGAGGTACACGTCACGATGGACGGCAGTAGCAGGAAGCCACTTGCAAAGGTGGAAGGTCGGCGGCGCCTCCGCATGAGCGGCGTCACCGTCGCCTGGCGCGGCACTCCCAATCTCGATGACTGGGTGGCGTACATCGTGAACGGGACCCGATCGAAGAAGCTGATCCTGGCCGATCACTCGTCGGAACGGAAGGTGAAGTCGCTGCTCTCGCGCTTGCAAACCCTGCCGCGGAAAGAGATCGAGAAGCTGGCGAAGAGCTAGCCCGCGCCGGGGCTAGATGACGCCCTTCTCGGCGAGGCTGACGTAGCGCCCGCGCCCGATCACGACGTGATCGTGGATGCGCAGATCCAGAAGCCGCGCGCACTCGACGAGCTGGCGGGTCAGCCGTACGTCCTCGCGGCTCGGTGTCGGATCGCCGCTCGGATGATTGTGCAAGAGGATCACCGACGCGGCCGACTCGAGGATCGCGGGCTTGAAGACGTCGCGCGGGTGCACGAGGCTCGCCGACAAGGTTCCCTGCGAGATCACCCGGTCGTACAAGAGACCGTTCTGCGCGTCGAGCAGCGCGATCCGAAACACCTCGCGCTTGAGATCTTCCATGAGCGGCCCGTACGCCGCGTACACCTCGGCCGGCGCCGATAGCGTGAGCCTGGCACCGGGCGTGCGCGCCCGGAGCCGCCGCGTCAGCTCGAACGCGGCCACCAGCCGGGCCGCCTTCGCGGGCCCGACACCCGCGACCTGCGCGAGCTCGGCGACCTCGCGCCCGGCTACGTCGGCCAGCGAGCCATAGGCGGCGAGCATCTCGCGGGCGACGTCGATCGCGCTCTTGCCGCGCACGCCGGAGCCGAGCTGGATCGCGAGAAGCTCGGCGTCGGCGAGCGCCTCCGGCCCGTTCCAGTAGAGCCGCTCGCGCGGGCGCTCCGCCGCGGGCCAGCGTTCGACGCCCATGCGATTGTCGTACGCGAGCGGTACTGCGCGGTCAATGCGGCGCTTCCGATACGCCGCTCAGCCGCGGATCGTGATCGTCCTGGGCTCGTCGCCGACGCCAGCGATGTGCACGCGGATCGCGTCAGGCGGCAAGAGCGGCTCGAGCTTGTCCGCCCACTCGATCAGGGTCACGTCGTCGCCGCCCATCAGGTCGAGCAAGCCGAGATCCATCAGCTCGGTCATGCTGTCCGTGCGGTAGGCGTCGACGTGATGCACGAGCAGGCGGCCTCGATACTGATTGACCAGGACGAAGGTCGGGCTGGTCGCGCGAACAGGCGCGCCGAGCCCGCGCACGAGCCCCTGCACGAAGCACGTCTTGCCCGCGCCGAGCTCGCCGGTGAGCGCGACGACCGCGCCCGGCTGGAGCCTCCGGCCCAGCCGCTCGCCGGCCGCCTCGGTCTCGTCCGCGGTGGCGGTAACGATCTCAGCCGCCGGCGGCATGCAGTCGCCTGAAGGCCTCGGGAATGGCGTCGATGACGTCCCGCGCGATCAGCGCTTCCTCGCCTACGCGTGCGGCGGCCAGATCGCCGGCGCTGCCGTGAAGATAAACGCTCGCGCGCAGCGCCGCGCCCGGCTCGATGCCCCGCGCCAGGAACGCGCCAAGCATGCCCGTGAGGACGTCGCCGGTGCCGCCGCTCGCCATGCCCGGATTCCCGGTCGGATTCACGAACACGCGGCCGTCGGGGTCGCCGATCACGCTGCGCGCGCCCTTGAGAAGGACGTGGACGCGATAGCGGGTCGCGAAGTCGCGGACGGTCTGGATCCGGTCGCGCTGGACGTCGTCCACGCTCGTGCCGAGCATCCGCGCCATCTCGCCGGGATGCGGCGTGAGACAGCGCGCGGCCGGGGCTTCGCGCAGGAAATCGAGATGGCCGGCCAACGCTGTGAGCGCATCGGCGTCGACGGCCATGGGCCTCGCGAGCTCGCGCACGAGATCGCGGGCGACGCGCATCGTCTCGTCGTCGAGCCCGATCCCGGGCCCGATCGCGACGGCGTCGCGCGAGGCGGCGAGCTCCCGGATCGTCTTGCTCGCCTCGAGCGCGAGCGTCCGCGCAGCCGTCTCCGGCAGGGGCTGGGTCATCGCCTCGAGCACGAGGCTCGCGACGATCGGCTGCTGGCTCGCAGGCATCGCCACCGTGACGAGGCCGGTGCCGCTGCGCATCGCCGACGTCGCGCCGAGGGCGGCGGCGCCCGTCTTGCCGACGGAGCCCGCCACCAGGAGCAGATGGCCGTAGGTCCCCTTGTGCGCCGCGCGCCGGCGGCGCGGGAAATACGGCGCCACGTCGCTCGGCTCGAGCAAGAACGTGGCGGCGCCACGCGCGACCTCTTGCTCGGGGACCCCGATCGGAATCACGCTCACGCGCCCGGCGAGCTCGTCGCCCTGCCCAACGACGAGGCCACGCTTGAGGCCGGCGAACGTCAGGGTCATCGCCGCGCGGACGACCGGGCCGGTGGGGGCGCCGGTATCAGCGGACAGGCCGGACGGGATGTCGAGCGCGACGACGGGCCGGCCGCTCGCGTTGATCAGCTCGATCGCGCGTGCCATGCGGCCTTCGGCGGCGCCGCGCGACCCCGTCCCCAGGAGCGCGTCGACGATTACGTGAGCCTGCGACAGCGCGGTTGCCGACGCGCGGTCGTTCGCGAACGCGCGCGGTGCCGGGCCGCTCTTCTGGAGCTCGGCGAGCTTCTTGCCGGCGTCGCCGCCGATTTCGGCCGGCGGGTGCATCAAGAGCACGCTTGGGCGCGCGCCCCGGCGCTTGAGCCAGCGGGCTACCACGAACCCATCGCCGCCGTTGCCCCCCTTGCCGCACACGATCACGACGCGGGCGCCGCGGCGCGGAGCGCCGAGCTCCGGCAGCGCGGCGAGAATTGCCTCGGCGGCGCCGCGGCCGGCGTTCTCCATCAACGTGGCCCCGGGGATGCCGAGCTCGCTGATCGCGCGTTGATCGAGCCGCCGCATCTCCTCGGCGGTGAAGACGGCCTGCACGGCTATTTCCCGGTGGCCGGTGGGACCGCCTGAGCGAGGAATTCTGACAGGATCGCGACGTAGGTCGCGCGCCAGTCGGTGCGCGCGGCCTTGGGCAGCTCGATGTGCAGCGCGCGCTGGGGCAGCCTGAGGATCCCGTCGCGCTTGGCGCCGGAGGCGGCGTAGCGCACCGGGTTGGCGGGCTCGACGAGGATCGAAAGGCGCGGCGCCTCGCGGTCGGCGCGCAGGTGCGCGTCGCGGATCAGCTCGAGCAGCGTTCTCAAGCGCAGCGCCTCGTCGCGATCGACGCCGACGGTCGCGATCTCGATCTGGTTCATCGCATCCCGCTGGTTGTTGCCGTGGATCTCGGCGTAGAAGAGGAGCGGCCCCTGCGCGACCGCGCGCACGCGCTGCTCGTAGGCCAGGTAGATCTGGCGCGCGCGGTCGCTCGGCACGTCGTCCCCTCCCCGCCGCCCCGCCGTGCCCTCGAAGGGACGATTGACCTGATAGCGCCGCCCCTGTGCCTCGCGCGTGTCAGGCTCGAGGCTGAACCCCGTGGCGACGACCACGCCGAACCCGGTGCGCCGGCCGATCTCGGCGGCCATCTCACCGGTGCGCGCGTCCGAGCTGCCGTGCGGCGCCGCGACCACGACGCCGCGCCGGCCGAGCTGGCCCGAGATCTTGCCGGGCAGCCCCTCGAGCTCGGGCAAGGTCCCGGAGCTCGCGCAGCCCGAGGCGACGACCGCGCCGATCGCCAAGCTAGTCGCCCACCAGGATCGCCTGCGCGAGCGCATAGTCACCTTCGTGAGTCAGCGAGAGGAGCATCCGGCTGCCGCCCCGCCCCAGACCGATCTCCCGGGCGCGGCCCGACAGCACGAGCGTCGGCGCCTGCTGGCGCTCGCGGCGCACCTCGAGCTCGCGCCACCGCACGCCCATTTGCAAACCGGTGCCGAGGGCCTTGAACCCCGCCTCCTTGGCAGCGAAGCGCGCGGCGAAGTGGGGCGCCGGGTCGCGCCGCGAGCGGCAGTAGGTGATCTCGTCGTCGGTAAAGACGCGCTCGACGAAGCGGTCCTGCCAGCGTTCGATCGTCGTGCGCATTCGAGGGATGCTCACGAGATCGACGCCCACTCCCGAGATGTTCACTGACCGCCGATGTGGGTGCGGATGAGCCCCGCGAGGTCGTCGGCCATCGCGCGGATCCGGGCGGCGTCGGCGCCCTCGATCATGACGCGGGCCAGGGATTCGGTGCCCGAGTAGCGGATCAGCACGCGCCCGCGGCCGGCCATCTCTTGCTCGAACGCGGCCTTGCGCTCGGCGACGCCGGTGATCGAATCGATCGGCGGCTTGGATTTGACGGGCACGTTGAGGAGCACCTGCGGGAACTTGCTCATGCAGGCCGACAGCGAGGCCAGCGACTCGCCGGTCTCCGAGGCTACCGAGAGGAGCGCCAGCGCCGAGAGAATTCCGTCGCCGGCCGGCGCGTGGTCGAGGAACAGCAGATGCCCCGACTGCTCACCGCCCAGGTTGGCGCCGAGCCGCTGCATCTCCTCGGAGACGTAGCGGTCGCCGACCTGCGTCTTGACGATGCGGATGCCGGCGGCTTCGAGCGCCTGGTCCAGACCGAGGTTCGCCATCACGGTCGTGACGACGATGTTCTGCTTCAGGCGCTGGCGCGAGGCCAGGTGGCGCCCGGCGATCGCCAGCGCGTAGTCCCCGTCGCGGATCTCGCCGGTGTGATCGACCGAGATGAGCCGATCGCCGTCGCCGTCGAATGCGAAGCCGACCGAGGCGCGGGCCGCGCGCACTTTGCTCTGAAGCTTCTCGGGATGGAGCGCGCCGAATCCGGCGTTGATGTTGATCCCGTCGGGCCGCGCGCCGATCGTGACGACCCGCGCGCCGAGCCGCCGAAAGACCCGCGGACCCACCCGATGGGTCGCGCCATGGGCGCAGTCGAGCGCGATCGTGACGCCGCTCAGGTCGAGCGGGAAGCAGCCGCAGAGGAACTCGACGTACTCGGTCTCGGCCCGGTCGTAGTCGACCCAGGCGCCGATCTTTGCGCCGCGCGCGCGGGGCGCCCTGTCCGGCGCCGCGAGCCGCTGCTCGATCTCGGCCTCCCATGCGTCGGGGAACTTGGTCCCTTCGGACGAGAAGAGCTTGATGCCGTTGTCCTCGAAGGGATTGTGCGAGGCGCTGAGGACGATTCCTCCGTGGGCCTCCAGGCGACGGGCGAGCAACGCGATACCCGGCGTCGGCAGCACGCCGACGGAAAAGCAATCGGCTCCAGCAGATAAGGCCCCGGAGACGAGAGCCGCCTCGAGCAGAGGCCCCGAGCGCCGCGTGTCGCGGCCGATCACGATCCGGGCATGGTCGACGCCGTGGTCGACCTGGAGCGTGGCGACGAGCTGACGGCCGACGCGAAAGGCCAGTTCGGGGGTGAGCGGCTCTTCGTTCGCGACCCCCCGGATCCCGTCGGTCCCGAACAGGCGCGTCATCGAGTGGGCACCTCGATCATTATAGGGCGCCCCCCGCCCGGCGAATGCGTTCGACGACACGGACCGCGTCGAGCGTCTCGGCGACGTCGTGGGTACGGATCAGGGCGACCCCATTCCAGACGGCGACGGCCGTCGCGGCCAGCGAGCCCGCGAGGCGATCCGCTGTGAGGGTTCGGCCGGTGATGGCGCCGAGAAACGACTTTCGCGACACCCCGATGCAGATCGGCCGCCCGAGATCCTCGAGCTCGCCGAGCCCGGCCAAGACAGCCGAGTCCCACTCGTCCCAGACGACCCGCTCGTCTCTGAAGAAGCCGATGCCCGGATCGAGCACGATCCGCTTGTCCGGAATCCCAGCGATTCTGGCGCGTTGGACCGCTTCGTTCAGAAGCGCCTTGACCGTCGCGATGGGTCCGGTCGGAGACGGCGCGGCCGTGGGGAGCGCCATCAGAATGACACCGGCGCCCCGCTCACTGACGAGCGCGGCCATGGCGGGATCACGCAAGCCGGAGACGTCGTTGATGACCCGGGCGCCGGCGTCGAGCGCGGCGCGCGCTGGTCCAGCTCGAGCGGTATCGGCCGAGACCGGGACTGGAAGCTTGGCGGCCAGTGCCTCGACCGCGTAGGCAAGACGTCGGCGCTCCTCCTCGTCGTCGATGGGAGAAACGCCGTAGGGCGCCGTTGACCGGGCACCGACGTCGATCAACGACGCGCCCGCGTCGACCATGGCCAGCGCGGTCGTCACGAGGTCGTCGCCTTCGGTGTGCACCGATCCGGCGTGAAACGACTCGGGGCTCACGTTGAGCGCGCCCATGATGGCCACAGGAATGCCACGACCGAGAGAGACGCCTGCGAGGGTGGCTCGATGGTCCATCGAGCCGCGCGCCGTTAGGCGGGCGCGCCGGCTTCCTGGAAGGGACGAGTGCGCAGGATGCGGGCGATCTCCTCACCGTCGAGGGTCTCCCGCTCGAGCAGGGCGCGCGCCAGCGCGTGCAGCTTCTCGATGTTCTCCTGGAGGATCTGCTTGGCGCGGCTGGCCGCCTCCAGGACGATCCGCTTGATCTCGCCGTCGATGAGGAGCGCGGTCTCTTCGCTGTAGTCCTTCTGGCGCGCCACCTCGCGGCCGAGGAAGATGTGCTCCTCGTTCTTGCCGAACGTGAGGGGCCCGAGCTTGTCGGACATGCCCCACTCGCAGATCATCTTGCGGGCCATCTCGGTGGCCTTCTCGAGGTCGTCGCCGGCGCCCGTGGTCTGCTGGTTCAGCACGATCTCTTCCGCGGCGCGGCCGCCGAGCAGGATCGTGATGCGGTTGACCAGGTAGTCCTTCGAGTAGTTGTACTTGTCGTCGACCGGCAGCTGCTGCGTGAGACCGAGCGCCCGGCCGCGCGGGATGATTGTGACCTTGTGCACGGGATCGGTGCCCGGAAGCACGTCGGCGACGAGCGTGTGGCCGGCCTCGTGGTACGCGATCGTCCGCTTCTCGGCGTCGCTGATGATCATCGAGCGGCGCTCGACGCCCATCAGGACCTTGTCCTTCGCGCTCTCGAAGTCGGACATCTCGACGAGCTTCTTGTTCTGACGCGCGGCCAGGAGCGCCGCCTCGTTGACCAGGTTCGCCAGGTCGGCGCCCGAGAATCCGGGCGTTCCGCGGGCGAGAACCTTGAGCTCGACGTTGGGAGCCAGCGGGATCCGGCGGGCGTGGACGCGCAGGATCTCCTCGCGCCCCTTCACGTCCGGCCGCGGCACGACCACCTGGCGATCGAACCGTCCCGGGCGGAGCAGCGCCGGATCGAGGACGTCGGGCCGGTTGGTGGCCGCGATCAGGATGACGCCTTCGTTGGTCTCGAAGCCGTCCATCTCGACCAACAGCTGGTTCAGGGTCTGCTCGCGCTCGTCGTGGCCACCGCCGAGGCCGGCGCCGCGATGGCGCCCGACCGCGTCGATCTCATCCATGAAGATGATGCACGGCGCGTGCTTCTTGCCCTGCTCGAACAGGTCGCGCACGCGCGAGGCGCCGACGCCCACGAACATCTCGACGAAGTCCGAGCCGGAGATCGAGAAGAACGGGACGTTCGCCTCGCCGGCGATGGCCTTGGCCAGGAGCGTCTTGCCCGTGCCGGGAGGCCCGACCAGGAGCACCCCCTTCGGGATCTTGCCGCCGAGCTTCTGGAACTTCTGGGGATCCTTCAGGAAGTCGATGATCTCGCGCAGCTCTTCCTTGGCTTCGTCGACGCCCGCGACGTCCTGGAACGTGACCTTGTTCTGCTTCTCGGAGATCATCCGCGCCCTCGCCTTGCCGAACGAGAGCGCCTTGGCGCCGCCGCCCTGCATCTGGCGCATGAAGAAGATCCAGACGCCGATGAACAGGAGCATCGGAACCCACTGCAGGACGATGCCGTACCAGGGGCTCGAGTCCGGCGGCTTGACCGCGATGCGGACGCCCCGCTCCTTGAGCGTCTTGATCAGCTCCGGGTACTCGACGATGTACGTGCGCTGGGTCTGCGCCGAGTCCTTGAGCGAGTAGGTGACGAGGTTACCGCGGATGACGACCGACTCGACCCGGCCCTGGTCGACGGCCTTGAGGAACTCGGAGAAGTTCGGCTGTTCCTGACCGCTCTGCTGGGCACCCTGGAAGACCGTGAACAGCAGGATGACAATGAGGCCGATCACCATCCAGAGGGCCAGGTTCTTGTAGACCTGATTCATATCGGCTTGCCTAGTATAGCACTCGGTTCCAGCGACGAATCCGGGGCGGCTAGATTTCCTCGAGCGTCGCGACGTGCGGCAGGTTGCGGTAGAGCCCGTCGTAGTCCAGCCCGTAGCCGACCACGAACACGTTCGGGATCGTGAAGCCGACGTAGTCGATCCGCACCTCGGTCTCGCGCCGGCCCGTCTTGTCGAGCAGCACGCAGGTCTTGACGCTGCGCGGCCGCCGCGCCTCGAGCGTGCGCTTGAGCGCGGCCAGGGTGTGGCCGGTGTCGACGATGTCGTCGACGACCAGCACGTGGCGGTCGGCGACGTCGACGCTCAGGTCGGCGACCAGCCGTACCGCGCCGGACGAGGCCGTCCCCGCGCCGTAGCTCGACGCACGCAGGAAGTCGACCGTGACGTCGATCGGCAAGGCGCGCATGAGGTCGGCGATGAAGGGAATCGCCCCCTGCAGCACGCCGACCAGCACCAGGGCGCCGTCGGCGTAGTCGCGCGCGATCGCGCGCCCGAGCTCGGCCACGCGCGCGGCGATCTCCTTCTCGGCGACGAGCACGTGACCCGGTCTCGGGGCGGCCATCTCACCGCGCGGTGACGAACGCCGAAAGCGAGCGCTCGCCGGCGACGATCTTGTCGGCGGCAAGCCGCGCCGCCTCGCGCGTCGCGAACGAGCCGATGCGCACGCGGTACCGGGCGCTGCCCGCGGCGTCGATCTCGGCGACGTAGGCATCATGGCCGGCCGCGACCAGCCGAGCGCGCAGGGCGTCGGCGGGCTCGCGCGCCTT
>DATEMW010000131.1:0-5492 GCA_035275385.1 Candidatus Methylomirabilota bacterium
CGTCCTCTCGGGCGGCCGCCTGATCGTGGGCGCCGCGATCGGCTGGCTCGAGGGCGAGTTCGAGGCGCTCGGCGTGCCGTTCAAGGAGCGCGCGAGCCGGAGCGACGAGGCGCTCGAGCTCATGCGCACGGTGTGGACGCAGGAGCACCCGAAGATCCAGACCAAGCGCCATCGCGTGCAGGACGTCGTCGCCTCGCCGATGCCGCTGCAGAAGCCGCGCCCGCCGCTCTACATCGGCGGCTCGAGTGAAGCCGCCTACCGCCGCGTCGCGCGGCTCGGCGACGGTTGGCACGCGAGCTCGACGACCCACGACGCGTTTCGCCAGGGCGCCGACGCGGTACGCCGCTTCTGGAAGGACGCCGGCCGCGAGGGTGCACCGTACTTCTCGCTCCGCATCCCGATCCTGATCGACGGCGTCCACCGCGCGGCGGTCGACATGGCGCTCATGCGCGGTCGTCACACGCTTCACGGCACGCCCAGGCAGATCGCCGAGGAGCTCGCGGGCTTCGAAGCGCTCGGCTGCGGCCACGTCGCCCTCGAGGTGTCCTACTCGACGTACCCCGCGATCCTCGAGACGATCGCCCTGGTCGCGGACAAGATTCGCCCGCAGCTCGGCGGGTGAGGGTCCTCTTCACCGCCGGGCGTCGGCCAGGCAACCCACGCAGCCGTCTTGGCGTCGGTACCGTGGGCCGTGCACGTCCAGTTCCACAACGCGGAACACGAGGCCGCGTAACCGACCACCTGACGGCCGCCGCGGTATCGCAGGGGCCCGGGCGCCCGGCCGCGATCACGCGACGGGAGGCGGCAGGCTCGGCGTGATCCCGGTAATTCTGAGAAAGTGTCGCCGCGTGCGCTCGGTATACCCCGACTCGAACAGCGGGTTGGCCGCGCTCGCTTCCCCGGAAGCGGCGCGTAGCTCGCCGGCGCGGACGAGCGCCTTCATGCACGCGGCGGCCTCGTAGTACTCGAGCTTCCCCCGATCGAGCGCGCGGCGCCGACGATAGCGGCGCAGATAGGCCGAGACCAGCAGCGGACGCATCGCGTTCGCGAGCCAGCGCAGCGGCGTCGCAAGCCCTGCGAGCTCCATCGGGACCAGCTTCAAGATCACCAGGGTCGACGCGACGTCGAACGCGGGATCGGCGACGAGCGCGTTGGGCCAGTCGAGCACGCCGGTAACCCGGCCGCCCGCCATCAGAATGTTGTAGGGGTGAAAGTCGCCGTGACAGACGGCGCGTGGCTCGGGGCGCGCCGGCCGGCGCCGGGCGAGCCACTCGAGCCCGGGCGTGAGCCCGTCGAGCCCGCGACGCTTGGCGCGCTCCGTGAGCTGCGCCAGGTACGCGTCGAACGTGAGCGTTCTCGGCTCGAGCCCCTCGTGAGTGACCGCGCGCAGGAACGCGACGGGGTCGAGATCGTGCAGACGCGCCTGGAAATCGGCGACGACGCTCCCCATCGCGCGGGCGTTGACCTTCGGCAAGGGCTCGCCGGCGACACGCTCCATGATCAAGAACGCCGCGCCGAGCGCGGTCGGGTCGGCGCTCGCGGCCCAGACGCGCGGAGCCGGATAACCGAGATCGGCCAGCGCGTTCTGGATCGCGCGCTCGCGCAGGGCCCGCGCCGGATCGTGGTGGGCCTCGAGCAGACGCAGGATCGACGGACCGCCGAACGCCGTCGTCGCCCCGGCCAGCCGGAACGCGAAGATCTGCGTGTCGAAGCCACCCGTCACGCGGCTCGGGCGCTCGGCGAACTCTAGACGAGGCTGGGCCAGCGACGTACGAAGATGCTCGAGGAGCCGTGCTTCGAGCTCTACCACTGCGGACGCCACACCTCAGCGGCCGACGCCGGCCGTCTCGTCGACCTTCGCGTCCTCACGAAAGTGAGGCATGACCTCCTCGGCGAAGAGCTGCATCATCTCGAGCGTCTGCTCGTGGCTCGGGCCGGTCATTCCCGAGCAGAGGATGCCGGCCTTGAGCTCGTCGGAGAACACGCGGAGCTTGTCGCGCACGGTGGCGGGGCTGCCGTAGATCAGATAGCCCTCGCGCTCCGCCTCGTCGAAGTCGAGCTCGCTCGGCAGCTTGGGCGGATTCGCCAGCAGGCGCCGCAAGGACGCCTCGGTCATGTAGCCCGGCGGCCGCCAGAACGGCGGGTGCATCCGGAGCCCCACGTTGTACACCCACATCACGTGCTTCCTGGCGAGCTCGCGAGCCTTCGCGTCGTTCTCGGCGACGACGATCGGCACGTTGACCGTGAGCTGATAGCGGCTGGCCTTGTAGCCGTTCCTCTCGCACGCCTCGCGGTACTCGCCGTAGATCTGGGCGATGCGCTTGATCGGCGTGAACACCATCAAGTACGGGAAGCGCCGCTTGGCCGCCCACTCGACGGTCTCGCTCGAGCCCTGCGACGGGCACCACACCGGCGGATGTGGCTTCTGGATCGGCCGCGGCCACGGATTCACGTAGTGGTAGCGATAGAACCGGCCGTCGAACGGAAACGGCCCCTCCTCGGTCCACGCGCGCAAGATCAGCTCGGCGGCCTCGTAGAAGCGGTCGCGCGAGTGCGTGGGATTGATCCCGGTCGAGAAATATTCCGCGCTGATGCCGCGGACGAACCCGGAGATCACGCGGCCCCCCGAGGCCACGTCGAGCATCGCGATCTCCTCCGCGATGCGCAGCGGGTTCTCGCGCAGCGGCAGCCCGTTGCCGAGGATCGCGATCTTGGCCTTCGTCGTGCGGCGCACCAGCATCGCCGCCATCAGGTTGGGGCTCGGCATCGTGCCGTAGCAGTTCTGGTGGTGCTCGTTGACGCAGAGCCCGTCCCAGCCCAGCTGCTCGGCGTACTCCAGCTGATCGAGATACTGGTTGTAGAGCGTATGGCCGACCGCCGGATCGTAGTGGCGGTTGGAGAGCGTCACCCACGACGACGACTCGTCGTGCTCCATGTGATAGGGCATCAGGTGGAAGTAGTAGAACTTCACCTGGTCCCCTGCCGGAGCCGACAGAACTCGCCGATGGCCTCGGCGACCGCTTCGGGCTCTTCCAGGTGCGGTACGTGGCCCGATTCCTCGAACACACGCAGTCGGGCGCCCAGGATCTCCTGGGCCCAGGTCTCACCACACGGCGCCAGCGGCGCCAGACGATCGTGGGCGCCCCAGCAGAGCAAGGTCGGCGCGCTGATGCGGCCGAGCCGCCGACGCAAGAGCGGGTTGTAGAGGTAGGGATTCCAGCTCACGCGCGCGAGCGCGGTCCCCTGGCGGTACTGCAGAGCCAAAGTGTCGATCGACTGATCGGGCGGCGCCAGCGCGAGGGCCGCCATCGGGTTCTGGAAGATCGTCCCGACGATCTCCGGGATGTCCATCCCGAACAGGAACGGATAGATCCAGCCGTCGACGCGGATCCCGACCGGGTCGATCAGCACGAGCGACTCGAGCCGGTGCGACGCCATCGTCGCGATCTCCGCGGCGATCCAGCCGCCGAAGGACGCTCCGACGAGATGCACGCGCTCGAGCCCGAGGCGGTCGAGCAGGTCGAGATAGTGAAAGCACAGATCCGAGATGTGCTCGATCCACTCGGCGGCCGGCGAGCCGCCGTGGCCGGGATGGCTCGGGAGGTACACCGTGTAGTCCTTCGCCAGGCGATCCTGAAAGGCAAGCCACCGGCCGGCGCCGCCGGCGCCGTGCAGGAACAAGAGCGGCGGCCCCGCGCCGTCTCGCAGCATCTGGACCGGCGTGCCGCGGACGGACAGCTCCTGCGAATCCGGCATGTCAGGCGATGAAGAGACCGCCGTTCGGCGACAGCCACTGCCCGGTGAAGAACGAGCTGTCGTCGGAGGCGAGGAACAGCGCGGTCGCGGCCACCTCGTGCGGCTCGCCGGTGCGGTGCAGCGGCGTGCGCGCGATCACCGCCGCGCGGACCAGCGGCGACATGCGCTCGGTCATCGGCGTGTCGATGTAGCCCGGGCAGATCGCGTTCACGCGGATCCCGCGCGAGGCGACGTCGCGCGCCACCGCGCGCGTGAACGCGAGGATCGCGCCCTTGGCTGCGCTGTAGTGCGGCACGATCTCGAGGCCCGTGAGCGCCGCGACGCTCGAGATGTTGACGATCACGCCGCGGTTCATCGGGCTCATCAGCCGGAGGGCCTCGCGCGTGCAGAAGAACGTCCCGTCGACATGCACCGCGAGCATCCGGCGCCATGACTCGTCGGACAGATTCTGGGTGATGTCGAGGTGGGTCTGGCCGTGCTGGCCGCTCATGAGCTCCATGATCAGCGTCTCGGACTTCTTGCCGATCTCGAGGCGATCGTCACCCGGCCCCGCAGCGATCCCGGCGTTGTTGACGAGGATGTCGAGCCGGCCGAGCTCGCGCTCGATCGTCGCGAACATGGCCTTCACTTGCGCGCTGTCCGCGACGTCGGCCTGGATGGCCCGGCCGGCCGCCGGCCCCTTCATCGACGCGACGGTCTGCTCCGCGGCTTCACGGCGCACCTCGTTCACGACGACGTGCGCGCCCTCCTCGGCGAACAAGAGTGAGATCGCCCGTCCCAGTCCCGAGCCGCCACCCGTCACCAGCGCGACCTTGTCCTTGAGCTTCATCGGCCCCTCACCCTAGGCGGAACCCGGCACGCGGTCAAGGACTCGTGGTAGGGTCGCTCGGATCGATGCCCAGCTACTCGCTCGGAATCGACATCGGCGGCACGTTCACCGACGTCGTGGTGTACGACCACGACACCGGGCGGCAGTGGAGCCGCAAGGTCCTGACGACCCACGACGATCCGGTTCGTGCCGTCGTCTCGGGCGTCGCCGGGATCCTGGGCGCCGGACCGCTCGAGCCACGGCACTTCACGCGCGTCGTGCACGCGACCACGCTCTTCACGAACGCGCTCATCGAGCGCAAGGGCGCCGTCGCCGGGCTCATCACGACGGCCGGATTCGGCGACACGCTCGAGATCGGGCGCGAGCGCAAGTTCGAGCTCTACGACCTCAACACCGCCAAGCCCGAGCCGCTCGTCCCGCGCAATCTGCGGCTCGAGGTCGCCGAGCGCGCCAACGCCGATGGCAGCATCAGGCTCCCGCTCGATCGCGCCGAGCTCGTGGCCGCTGCCGGACGGCTGGCCGCCGGCGGCGTGAGCTCGATCGCGGTGATGTTCCTGCACGCCTACGCGAACCCGAGCCACGAGGCCGAGGCCGTGCGGCTCATCGCCGAGCGTCATCCTGCGATCTTCACGACGGCGTCGCACGAGGTGGCGCCGGAAATCCGCGAGTTCGAGCGCGCTTCGACGACGGTCGCGAACGCTTACATCAAGCCGCTCGCGCATCAGTATCTCGGCCGGATGGCGCGCCAGCTCGCCGAGCAGAAGATCCCGGCGCCGCTCCTGCTGATGCTCTCGAGCGGCGGCCTCACGCACGTCGCCGAGGCGCAGCGCGCGCCGGTGCAGATGCTCGAGTCCGGCCCCGCGGCCGGAGCCATCGCCGCCGCGTTCTTCGGCCGCGCGGACAGCGG
>DATEMW010000132.1:0-8864 GCA_035275385.1 Candidatus Methylomirabilota bacterium
GGCGAGCCCGTCGGTCTTCCGCAGCGCGATGTCGAGCTATCAGCAGGAGGCGGCCGGCGGGTGGTACGTGGCGGCCAAGCTCGGCCACAAGCGGATCGCGGTCGTCGCGCTCGACTACGTCGCCGGCCACGAGCAGGCCGACGGCTTCATCAAGGCGTTCAGGGAGAGCGGCGGTCAGTCGGTCGAGAAGGTGCTGATGCCGCTCGGCGCCATGGATGTCGCGCCCTACATCACGCGCGTGCAGGACAAGGCCTCGCAGGTCGACGCGGTCGTCGCGATCCTCTGGGGACCGAGCGCGCCGCAGTGGGTCAAGGCGTGGAACGAGTACGGCCTGAAGGGCAAGCTGCCGCTCCTGACGCTCGGCGAGACGGTGAACGAGACCTACCTGCGCTCGGTCGGCGACGCCGCGCTCGGCGTGGTCAACTGGCTCTCGTACTCACCGGTGCTGGACACCGCCGAGAACAAGCGCTTCGTCCAGGCCTTCAACAAGAAGTTCAAGAAGGATCCCGTCTACAACAACCACCTCGGCTATCTGGCGGCGAGGGCGAGCGGCGAGGCGATGAAGGCCGTCAACGCCAACGTCGAGGACAAGCCGCGGTTCCTGGCCGCGCTGCGCAAGGTAAGCTTTGACGCGCCGGGCGGCTCGTTCCGGTTCGACGAGAAGCAGAACGCGATTATCCCGACCTACATCCGGCGCGTCGACAAGGTGGACGGCAAGCTGCAGAACACCGTGCTCGACACCGTGAAGGATGTCGACCAGTTCTGGAAGCCGCCGAAGCCCTAGCGATCAGCCCGCCAGATCGCGCAGCACGGCCCGGCAGGGCGCGCCGTCGAGCCCGCGGAGCCTGATCGGAAAGCACATCAGCTCGTAGCGCCCGGGCGCGATCTCGGACAGATCGACGCCCTCGAGCAGCACCACGCCGTGATCCAGGAACGCGCGGTGCACCGGCACTTGCTGGTCGGCGTGCGCGACCGACAGATAGTCGAGCCCGACCAGATCGACTCCGCGCGCCACCAGCGCCTGCGCTGCCTCCAGCGAGAACGCGACGAAGTTCGGCTCGAACTCCCGACGCTTCAACAGCTGCGAATTGCGTGTCTTGAAGAGCACGCGCTTCACGCCGTCGAGAGGAATCGCCTTCACGTGCGCCTCGGTGATGAGCCGTTCGGCGTCCACGGCGTGCACCAGCGCCGGGCCGACGAATCGCTCCAGCGGGACCGAATCGATCCCGGCGCCGTCGGGCAAGAAGTGAAACGGCGCGTCCACGTGGGTGCCGGCATGAACGCTGACGGTGAGGGCCGTCGCGTTCGCATCGTCCCCCCGGCTCATCCGCCGGCGCTCGTGAACCTCGAGCGGCGGCGCGACCACCCAGCGAACCGTATCGGGCGAGAGATTGAGCGAGATGTCGTAGTACCTCACGGCGCACCTCCCGCCGGAATGCTAGCGCAGAAGAGGCGCCGGTGCGCGGCGGTCCAGCCCATGAGCCGGCTGAGCCGCCGCGCGACCAGTCATGCTCCTTTCAGTGGGTTTGGATCAGCAGAATGCCGGCGCGACCTTCGCCACGCGGTCTGCCGCCTCCGGCCGCATCGCTCCGAGCGACGCCACGAAGTTCGGATGGGTCATCCCGGAGCCGAGATAGGTCCACCGCTGCCCCTTCAGCTGCACCGCCACGAACCGCTCGCGCTCGTGCGCGTTGAGCTTCCGCCCGGTCGCCCGCGCGAGGTTCTCGATGTCGAACTCCACCTGCTGCGCGAGCGCGCCGTCCACCATACCGCCGATCTCCAGGTACTCCTCGACGGCGCCGTCAAGCGCAGGGCCGTCGAGGGAGCCGCTCAAGGTCTCGACGACAAGCGTGTCGAGCTTGGAGTGCTGTGCTTCCTCCATCCAGTGGTGCTTGAGCAAGCTCTTGAACTGGGGATCGAGGTCCTGGTCGTCGCGCACGGCCTCGATCCAGTGGCGCTGGGTCATCCACTCGATCTGCAGAATCGCCAGCGCCACCGCCAGCGGCTGATGGGCGAGCACAGCTTTGGCGACGGCTTCGGGCGGGCCGATTTCCTCGCAGGGGGTACCGAAGTCTTTCTCGAACTCCTCGCGGAAGCGGCGGAACAGGTGAATGTGCTTGGCCTCCTCCGACGCGAAACCGAGGAGCGCGCGCACGGCGTACGAGTCGCCGTGGAGCTGCGGGCGCGCGTGATCGAGGACGAACGGCACGATGAACTCCTCGACCAGACCGAACGTGTAGAGGTAACCGAGGGCGCGGATGTGATTCAGCGCCAGCCGTTCGTCGGGGTTCAGGAACGTCAGCGGCTCGACTCGCGCGAACGACTCCGGCATGAACGGCTTCGAGAAGTCGAGGCGCTTGTCTCCACCGATCAAGTCCTCAACGCGCCAGTGGATGCGCTCCGACGCCGCGAGGGTGCTCTGGTACGTGTAGCCCTGACTCTTCATCGCGTCTCCTCCTTGGGGCGTCTCTCGCGCCCTCTCTGTTTTCTCGGCGGCTGCCGCCGACGCGTTCGGAGGATTGCAGCGGCGATGCCACGAGGCAGATGAGCGATGGCGGACACTTGCGTGGAACCGACGAAAACCGACGAGACCGGCGATTGTCGGCGAGCGTCGACGGTTCCGGGCGGTTCGGGCAAGCCACCCGAAATGTGGCTCCGTGTCTCGGGCATTCGTGGCGTTAAGATGGCCGCCGTGACGACGGTCTCCGCGCTGATCGGTCAGAGCCCCGGCATGGTCGCTCTGCGAGAGCAGATCTCCCGCGTCCTCGGGCGCCAGGCGGCCGCCGCGCGGCGCTCCCCGGCGATCCTCATCCTGGGTGAAACCGGCACGGGCAAGGGCCTGGTGGCGACGACGATCCATCGCGCCGGCGCCCGCGCGCGTGGTCCGTTCATCGATGTCAACTGCGCCGCCATCCCCGAGACGCTGATGGAAGCGGAGCTGTTCGGCTGGGAGCGTGGGGCCTTCACCGACGCGCGCCAGGCCAAGCCCGGGCTCTTCCAGGCCGCGCACGGTGGCACGATCTTCCTGGACGAGATCGGGCTCTTGCCCACAGCGCTTCAGGCCAAGCTGCTCAAGGTCATCGAGGAGCAGCAGGTGCGCCGCCTGGGAGGCACGCGCAGCGACGCGGTCGACGTCTGGGTCATCGCGGCCACCAGCGAGGATCTCGACGAGGCCATCCGCGCCCGACGGTTCCGTGAGGACCTCTACCATCGCCTGACGGTGCTCACGCTGCGCCTGCCCGCGCTTCGCGAGCGGGGCGACGACGTTGTGATCCTGGGGGAGCACTTTCTCGCCCGCGCGTGCGACGACTATGGGCTTCCGCGCAAGACGCTGACGCCGGAGGCGCACACCGCGCTGAAAGCCCACGCCTGGCCCGGCAACGTGCGTCAGCTGGCCAATGTCATGGAGCGCGCGGTGCTGTTCACCGACTCGTCGGCGGTGACGCCGGCCGCGCTCGGGCTCACACCTGCGGGGCCGAAGCCGGCTCCATCGAGCTCGAGCTTCGCCGACGCGTCCGGCGGCGCGGTGCTCGAGGACGCCATGCGCGACGTCGAGCGGGTGCGCTTGCTCGACGCGCTGGAAGCGAGCGGCGGAAACATCACCAGGGCGGCGGAGCGTTTGGGGCTTCCGCGCAACACCCTGCGATATCGGCTGGACCGACATGGGCTCGCACTGGAGCCCGGGTCGCCGCGCCGGCGGGGCGGTCGCCCGTCCGGCCCGCTTGCGCGCCCTGACAGCGCGGTCACGGCGCCGGATAGTGGCCCGGCGACAGGCACCGCGATTGCGGGGCCGCGGCGGCTCACGTTGCTGCAGGTGACGCTGATCTCGTCGCGCACCGAGCCGCATTCATCGGAGATGACCCGCGCGCTGGAAGGCGTCATGGACAAGATGCGCGACTTCGGCGGCTGGGTCGACAGCGTCGGCCCGGCCAGCCTCGTCGTGGTATTCGGGCTCGATCCGGCGGAGGACGCTCAGCGCCGTGCCGTCCACGCCGCCGTCGCCATCCGTCAGGCCTCCGTGCGAGCACGACGTGAGGACTCACTCCGACCGGACGTGACCAGTGCCGTGCACACCGCGAGCCTCAAGGTGACGCGGACTGACGGCGAGGTGACGATCGACACCGACGGCATGAGCGAGGCACGGGCGCAGCTGCAAGCTTTGCTCGCCGGAGCCGACCCGGGCAGCGTGGTCATCGGCGCGAGCGCGGCCGGTGCGCTCGGCCGCCACTTCGAGCTCGCGCCAGTGGGCGCGGGCTCGGACGGCGGTGTGGCCTATCGGCTCGTGAGCTCGGACGAGCGTGCGATTCGGCGCGCGCGGTTCGTGGGCCGCGAGCGCGAGCTTCGTCTGCTCGGCGAGCGCTTCGAGCAGGCGCGAGCCGGCGAGGGACAGGCCGTGATGGTCGTCGGCGAGCCCGGTATCGGCAAGTCGCGACTCATGCAGGAGCTCCGCCGGCGTCTCGGTGACGGAGCAGCTTGGGTCGAGGCACAGGCTGTTCCGTTCGGCCGCGGCAGGCCGTTCCATCCGGTCGTCGACATGCTTCGGCAAGCCTGTGGCATCGAGGAAGGTGACGCGACGGCGAGCGTGATCACGAAGCTCGAGCATCGCGTCCGTCGGCTCGACGAGCGCCTGGTGCCGACCTTGCCGTTTCTCCGTTCGCTGCTCGGTGTCGATCCCGGCGATCCGGCCGTGGAGGCCATGGACCCGAAGCTGCGGCGCGTCGAGATCCTCAACGCCACGCAGCAGATGCTGGCGCGGGCGGCCGAGGCCCAACCGCACGTGATGGTGCTCGAGGACGCGCACTGGATGGACGCGGCCACGGAGGAATGGACGGCGCGGCTTGCGGAGAGCCTGGCCGCTCAGCGCGTGCTCCTCGTCGTCACATACCGCCCGGGCTACACGCCGCCCTTCGGGGACCACACGTTCCACACGCGCCTGGCGCTCCCGACCCTGTCGCTGGACGACAGCGTGCGCATGGCTCGCGAGCTTCTCGGCAACGTGCCCGACGACCTCGAGGCGTTGATCGTCAGCAAGGCCGAGGGCAACCCGTTCTTCCTCGAGGAGCTCGTGCGGTCCGTGGCGGGGCTGGGCACGACCGGGCCGCTGGACACCGCGCTGGTCCCCGATACGATCCAGGATGCCGTCACCGCCCGGATCGACCGACTGGCCGAGGCGCCGCGCCGCGCGCTTCGGGTCGCCGCCGTCATTGGACGCGAATTTTCGCGCCGCCTGCTGAGCCGAGTCGTCGAAACCCAGACACCGCTCGACGAGGCACTGCGCGAGCTGCGAGCCGTGGAGCTCATC
This sequence comes from Candidatus Methylomirabilota bacterium, assembly GCA_035275385.1. Lineage (GTDB taxonomy): Bacteria > Methylomirabilota > Methylomirabilia > Rokubacteriales > CSP1-6 > AR31. Next base: position 5,303 of record DATEMW010000132.1, read on the forward strand.
CGCGAGCAGCGCCTGTTCCCGGACGTGAGCTACACGTTCAAGCACGCGCTCACGCACGAGGTGGCGTATCAGTCGATCCCGGTCCAGGAGCGGCGGGCGCTTCATCTCCGTATCGCGCAGGCGATCGAGGCCGAGCACGGCGACCGCGCGGCCGAAGCGGCCGGCGTGCTGGCGCGACACTACGTGGCGGCAGAGGATTGGGAGCGCGCACTCGTTCATCTCATGCGCGCCGCGGAAGCGGCGGCACGCGCGTTCGCCACTCGCGACGCGCTCGAGCTCTACGACGAGGCGCTCGAGGCGGCCGGGCGCCTTCCGGGCGGCCCCGAGCGCATCATCGCCATCCATCAGGCACGCAGCGTGCTCTATTTCGTCGTGAGCGACTTCGAGCGCTCGCGGCAGGCGGCGGGGCTCGCGCGCGACCTGGCGCACGACGCCGGCGACGCCACCCGTGAAGGGGTCGCGCTCGCCGCGATGGCATGGGCCGCCACGTGGGCGCGTGATCTCGACGGCGCGGTCGCGCACGCGCGCGAGGCCATCGATCTGGCGACTCCCGTCCGGGCCGAGGCGGTGCTCGCGCGGGCTCAATTCACGATCGGCTTCGTGCAAGGGGTCACGGGCGGCCTGGACGAGGCCAAGAGCTTTATCCAGAGCACGCTGGTATCGAGCCGCTCCGCGGGCGACCTGGTCCACGAATCGCTCGCGCTGGCGATGGGCGGGTTGATCAAGAACTGGGAAGGGGAGTACGGGGCGGCCGACCAGCTGCACACGCAGGGGCTGGCGATCGCTCGCGAGCACAATCTCCTGGTGCCGCTGCTCTTCAGCGCGTTCCTGCGCGGGCTCACCCTGGCCGGCAAGGGAAGCTATACCGAAGCGCTCTCGACCTTCCACGAAGGCCTGGTGCTGTCCGAGAAGGTCGGGGACGAGGTGTTCCATCATCGGCTGCTGAATTGCCTCGGCTGGCTCCGCTTCGAGCTCGGCGACCTCGACGGTGCCGCCGAGCTGAATCGCCGCAGCGCGGAGGGAGGGCGCCGTCGCAACGACCCCGGAACCCTGCCGAACGCGGAGCTGAACCTGGGCGACATCTTTCTGGCGCGTGGTGATCTGCCGCTCGCCCGCGAGCTGCTCGGCGGTGTCGACCGGCTCGCGCGCGACCCCAACACCAGCGCCTGGATGCGCTTTCGTTACTCGATCCGGCTCCACGCGAGCCTCGGCGACCTGGCGCTGGCGCAGGGCGATCTCGCCGAGGCGCGGCGGCATGCCGAGCGGTGTCTCGAGCTCGCGGCGCGTACGAATGCGCGCAAGAATCTGGTCAAGGGATGGCGGCTCGCCGGCGAAGTGGCCTGCGCGGCCCGGCAATGGAGCGACGCCGGGCGTGCGCTCAACGAGGCGCGCGCGATCGCGGAGACCATCGGCAACCCGACGCAGCTCTGGCGCACCTATGCTGCGCTTGCGCGGCTGCACGCCGAGCAAGGAGACAAAGAGGCGGCTCGCCGCGCCGCCGTCGCCGGCCAGGGAGTCGTGGACAATGTGCTGGCCGGCCTACGAGACGCCGGCTTGCGGGCAAGCCTCGATGGTCTGGCGCTCGTGCGTGAGCTCCGCGCACGAGCCGCCGGCCGATGAGCACGATCGCTCGAGCGACCGAGCGTGCCGGCAGGAGGACTCGACATGACGCCTGATGCGACCCGTATCGTGGTGGACGCCGACGGCCACGTCCTCGAGCCCGCGGACACCTGGCTCAAGTACCTCGACCCGAAGTGCCGCGACCGCGCCATCCGCATCGCGCGCGACGATCAGGGCTACGAAGTGCTCCTGATCGACGGCCAGCCGCTCAAGACGCTGCGCGGCCAGCTCGGCGCGCTCGGCGGGATCGATATGGACACCGCCAAGCTCCTGACCCGCGGCGAGATCAGCTACGCCGAGGGCAGCCCGCCCGGCTCGTACGATCCCGTGGCGCGGCTGCGGGTCATGGACAGCGAGGGGATCGATTCCGTCCTGCTCTATCCGACCATCGGCATCTGCTGGGAAGGTCACGTCACCGACGGCGCGCTGGCGACCGCGTATACGCGCGCCTACAACCGCTGGCTCGCCGAGTTCTGCCGCACCGAGCCCAAGCGGCTCTATCCCGTCGCCCACATCTCGCTGCTCGACCCGGAAGGCGCGGTGGAAGAGACGATCCGCGCGCGGCGCGACGGCTGCGTGGGGATCTATCTCTCGCCGGACCTGGCGGCACGCGGCGGGCGGCACTTCGACGACCCGGCGTTCGCGCGGTTCTGGGAGACGGCGCAGGAGCTCGAGATGCCCGTGGGCTTCCACGTGGTCGTGCGCGATCGGCAATGGTTCAGGCAGTGGCAGCGGCGCGACCCGTCTGACGGGCTCTTCAGCATCGTCTTCCTCGCGATCGACGTGATGGCGGCCTTCACGCAGATGCTCAGCGCGGGGATGTTCGAGCGCTATCCGCGGCTGCGCTGCGTGGTGCTCGAGGCGGGATCGAACTGGATCGCGGCCTGGCTCGATCGGCTCGACCACAAGTACCGTGTCATGTCGCACCAGACGCCGATCAAGATGGCGCCGAGCGAGTATTTCAGGCGCCAGTGTTTGATCTCGGCGGATCCTGACGAGTCGGTCACCGCGCAGATGATCGAGCACCTGGGCGCCGACTACTTCGTGTGGGCGTCGGACTACCCGCACATCGACGCCTCGTTCGGGGTCGTGCGAGAGCTGAAGGAGCGCCTGGCGCCGCTGTCGGAAGACGCGCGCCGCAAAGTGCTCGGGTTGAACGCGCAGCGGTTCTACCGGCTCGCTAGCTGATCCGGAGGCTCACTCGATGACGCGATCGGTCCGCAACAGGACCGACGTCGGGATCGAGAGCCCGAGCGCCTTGGCGGTCTTCAGATTGACGACGAGCTCGAACTTCGTTGGCTGCTCGACGGGCAGCTCCGAAGGTCTGGCCCCGTTGACGATCTTGTCCACCAGACGCGCAGCCTGACGGCCGAGCTGAGCGTCCGACGCTGAGTAGGCCGCTAGGCCGCCTCGCTCGACGAGCCACGGCCCGTGAAACATCGTCGGCAGACCCTGTTTCTGTGCGGCGTCGAGAATGAAGCCCGGAATGTTGAGCGTGAGGAATCGAGGCGCCAGGATCCCGTCGACGTCACCCTTGCGCATCCTGGCAAGCGCCGCCTGGGCCTCCTCTTCTGTGCGTAGCGGTCTTTCGATCAGCGTGACGCCCAGGCGTCGAGCGGCCTCTCGGTACGCCGGCAGCTGCGCAGCCATGTACGTGTTGGTCGCGTCGTAGGGGAGCAGGACGCGCTTCAGGCTGGGAACGATCTCTCGAAAGAGCTCCATCCGTTTTGGTCCGAGCGCGATGTCCAGATCGGCCGTGCCCGTGATGTTGCCGCCGGGGCGGGCGAGGCTCTGCACCAGTCCGATTCCCACCGGGTCACTGCCGCCCATGAAGACGATCGGGAGCTCTTTGGTGGCCGCCTGGGCCGCTTTAGCCGTGTTACCGCCCTCGGCCGTGACGATGACGTCGACCCGATGTCGTACGAGGTCGCGCGCCGCGTCG
>DATEMW010000133.1:0-34358 GCA_035275385.1 Candidatus Methylomirabilota bacterium
GAGCAACGGGTTCGCCGCGCGATCGTACAGCTCGCGGTTCTGCTTCAGCGACGTCAGCGCCATGTGATAGAAGGGGAACACCGCGAAGATGATGAACGGCAGCAGCGCCAGGTGCGCGAAGATCCGACCCCAGAGCTTTCGATTCTGCATCAGTAGGCCTGCTTCCTGACGTAGCGCAGCTGCGCCCACACCACGATCATGAGCGCCGGGAACAGGTAGAGCGAGATCGCCGCGCCCTCACCGATCCGTCCCGTCTCGAGCCCGACCTGACGCGCCAGGGTGGCGAAGAGGTGGGTCGAGTTGATCGGTCCGCCGTGGGTGAGGACGTAGATGATGTTGAACTCGCTGAACGTGAAGATCGTCGAGAAGAGCACGACGATGCCGAGGACACCCTTGAGCAGCGGCAGGGTCACGTGCCAGAAACGCGCGATCGGCCCGGCGCCGTCGGCCTCCGCCGCCTCGTAGAGCTCCTTCGGGATCGCGACCAGCCCCGCCAGCAACGTGATCGCGAAGAACGGCAGGCCGCGCCAGATGTTGACGATGATGACCGCGGCCATCGCGTAGTACTTCTGGCCGAGCCAGTTCGGCCCGGGCGGATCGATGATGCCGCTCGCCAGGAGCGTCCAGTTCACCACGCTGTAGAGCGAGTTGAACATCCACGACCAGCCGAGCGTCGAAAGCGCCGTCGGGATGACCCATGGCAGCAGCACGGCGCCACGGATCAGGCGCTTGAACCAGAGCTGCTGATTGAGCAGCAGCGCGAGTGAGATGCCCAGCACGACCTTGGCGGCCACCGCGAGGCCGCAGAACACGAACGCGTTCTGGAAGGTCTGCCGGAATGCGTCGCTGTCCCAGAGATTGATGAAGTTGCGAATGCCGATGAACGTGCTCGGGCGCCCGATGAACGCGTTCGAGACCGAGAAGTAGAGCGCCATGCAGAACGGGTAGGCGACCAGCAGCAGGATCAGGACCATCGCCGGGCTCACGAAGATCGGGCCGAGCCACGACTCCCGGTCGAGCAGCTCGCTGAGACGGGACCGCAGCGAGGTGGTCCTCGCTGCGGTCGCGATACCGACGGATCCGATTGCCATGGTTAGCTTCCCGCCATGACCTTCTTCATCTCGTTCTCAGCCCACGCGATCGAGTCCTTGGTGGACGTGCCCGTGACCGCCTTCGCGAGCATGTTGGGCAGGATGAACGAGTTGGTGATCAGCTGCACCTTGTCGGAGGCCGGAGCCGGCCAGCCGTAGGTATGGTACGTCGTCCCCTCGCCCTTGAGGGCGGCGAGCTTCGGATCGGTCTTGAGGACCGCGTGATCCTGCTTCTTCGTGTAGAGCGGCAAAAGGAAGGCGCCGCCCGACATGATGTACTCGTCGTAGACCTCCGCCTTGCCGAGCAGGTAGCGGATCCACTCCTTCGAGGGCTCGACGTTCTTCGTGAACTTCCAGATGCCGATCGAGCGCGGCGCGGTGACGTCGTGCCGGCCGCCGGGACCCGACAAGCTCAGATGGTGATTGATGCCGTCGGCGGAGGGCAGCTTCTGGTCTCGCGCGACGATGTAGGCGCTGACCGGATTGTGGATCCAGCCGGCCTTGCCCTGCTGGAGCGACTGGTTGTTGCTGGCGTCGTCCCACGAGAGAACTTCGGGCTCCATGCAGTCGCGGTACATCTTCCTGTACCACTCGACGACCTGGGCGGTCTGCTCCGAGTTGATCTTGACGGTCTTGCCGTCCCTGTCGACCTCCATGGCGCCGTGGCACCACATGACCGCCGAGCCGGTCGAGATCGTGTCGAAGTTCTGGCTGATTGGAATGCCGATCGGGTGGCCCATCTTCTTCAGCTCGGGACCGATCTTGTAGAGGTCTTCCCAGGTCTTGGGCGCGGCGAGGCCGGCCTTCTTGAAGAGGTCCTCGCGATACGCCGACACGAAGATGGAGTGGTACTGGGGCACCGCGCGCCAGACGCCCTTCACGTGCGCCGCCTCGTAGCCCGGCGCGATGACCTTGCCGTAGCTCTTCTCGAGGTTCGCGACGATGTCGGAGACGTCGACCAGCTGCGCCTCGTAGAGCCAGGGCACGTGCATGCGCATCTCGACCAGGTCGTGGCCGGCCTGCGTCTGCACCTCGGCGGCGTACTTGGCGGCCTGCTGTGGGGCGGCGATGTGGTCGATCTTGATCTTGATGCCCGTGTCCTTGGTGAAGCGCTGCCCGATCTCGGAGAGCTTCTTGTCCGAGAGCGGCGCGAAGTTGTTCCAGCAGAGGTACGAGATCTCGCGCTGCTGCCCGCGCGCGGGCGCGATGCCGGCGGCGAGGATTCCCGCGAGGCCCGCCCCGGTCGTGGTTGCGAATTGACGTCGGGTCAGTGAGGACATGCCTTCTCCTATGTGCCGTTGGGAGTTGCCGGTTGGCTCGTCATATTACCCCAAGTTATGCCCCGGAGGGCCCGACACCTCCCGCGGCGTCCAGCTCTTGTAGCGCTCGCGGAGCACCTTCTTGTCGAACTTGCCGACGCTGGTCTTGGGCACCGCGTCGATGATCTCGACCGCGTCGGGCAGCGCCCATTTGGCCAGCTGCGGCCGCAGGAACTCGATGATCTCGCCCGGCTCGAGCGCGGCACCCGGCTTGGGTACGACGCAGGCCAGCGGGCGCTCGACCCACTTGGGATGGGGGACGGCGATCACCGCCGCCTCGAGGACCTTTGGATGGCTCATGATCAAGTTTTCGACGTCCACGCTCGAGACCCATTCGCCCCCGGACTTGATCAGATCTTTGGTGCGATCGGTGATCTGGACGTAGCCTTCCGCGTCGATCGTGGCGACGTCACCGGTACGGAACCAGCCGTCGGCGGTGAAGCGGTCGGCCGACTCGGGGTTGTCGTAGTAGGACCCGACCACCCAGGGGCCGCGCACCTGGAGCTCGCCCATGCTCTCGCCGTCCCACGGCAGCACGGTTCCGGAATCGTCCACGATCCGGATGTCGACCCCGACCGAGGCGTAGCCGACCCGCGAGTAGACGTCGTACTTCTTCTCCTCCGACCAGTCCTCCATGTAACTCTTGAGCCGCGTCACCGTTCCAAGCGGCGTCATTTCGGTCATGCCCCACGCGTGCGACATCTGGACGCCGAAGTTCTTGGCGTACGCCTGCTGCAGGCTGCGCGGCGCGGCCGAGCCGCCGATCGCGATCGTCCGGAGCGACGAGATGTCGTAACCCTCCTTCTCGCAGAGCTCCTTGATCGCGATCCACACCGTGGGAACCGCGCCGGTGAAGGTGATCCGCTCGTTCTGGATCATCCGGCAGATGTCGGGCGGCTGCGGGTTCGCGCCTGCGAAGATCTGGTCGGCGCCGACCATCAGCCCGGTGAACGGCAGACACCAGGAGTTCGCGTGGAACATCGGCACGATGTGCAGAATGCGGTCGCGCTCGGAGATGCCGAAGAGGTCGGTCGTGGCCTCGGCCAGGCAGTGCAGGAACATCGCGCGGTGCGTGTAGACGACGCCCTTGGGGTGGCCGGTGGTCCCGGAGGTGTAGCACATCCCCGCGGCGTCGGTCTCGCCGAGCTCGGGCCAGGCGCTCAGGGGCTCGGCGGCGGACAGGAGCGCCTCGTACTCGTCGTGCTCACGGCCCGCCGTCTGCGCCGCGTCGGCGACGCCGTCGGGCATGATCACGATCTTGCGCACCGTCGTCAGCTTGTCCCGGATCGCGGCCAGCGTCGGCCAGAGGCTCGCGTCCACGAAGATCACCGAGTCTCCCGCGTGATTGATGATGTACGTCAGATCGCGCGGCGAGAGCCGGATGTTGAGCGTGTGGAGGATCGCCCCGGACAGCGGCGCGGCCCAGTAGATCTCGAGGTGGCGGTGGCTGTTCCACGCGAACGTCGCCACACGGTCGCCGCGCCGCACACCCAGTGCCGCCAGCGCTCCCGCCAGCCGCGTCGTGCGCTCGGCGAAATCGTCGTACGTGTAGCGAAACATCGCGCGGCCCGGCACGCGGGTCGCGATCGTCTTCTTGGCGAAGAGGCGCCGGCTCCGCTCGAAGAAGTGCGTCAGGGTGAGCGGGTAGTTCATCATGAGGTCGTCGAAGCGTGGGGTCACCGTGGTCTACCTCCTGGAGCAACCTCGCCGAGATCTTCCGACGTCGCGCAGCGAAAGCCGACGAAATGGTGGCCGGCCGACGCGCCGCGTCGATCATAGGAGCGCCGGCGCGTCAGGCCCAGCGAGTCGGCCGGATCGTCGTGGCTCGCGCCGCGAACGACCACCTGTCCGCCGGTACCCGTGTACGGCTGCTGATCGCCGTCGGTCCTATAAGGATAGGGGCGAAGGACGCTGAGCGTCCACTCGCGCAGGTTCCCCAGCATGTCCTCGACCTTGTAGGGGCTGGCGCCGTCCGGCCGGCCGTCGGTCGGCTCTGTCGCGTTGTAGGCGCGGCCGAAGACCGCCAGATGAGGCGCGGGCGTCGCGGATCCCCAGGGATACCGGCGCTTGTCGTCGCCGCGGACGGCCTTCTCCCACTCGGCCTCGGTAGGGAGGCGCTGGCCCCTCCAGGCGCAGTAGTCGCGCGCGCCGAACCATGAGACCTCTACGACCGGATGGCGCTCGAATCCCGGATCGGCGACCCAGCGGTCCTTCACGCGATGGATGCGCGCGTCGGCGTCGTCCTCGTCGTAGCGCCGCTCGGCGCCGGGCGGCCTGAGCCCGGTCGCGTTCAGGAACCGCGCGAACTCCGCGTTCGTGACCTTGTGGCGGTCGATCCAGAAGTCGCGGACGTACACGCGGTGCAGGGGCGCCTCGTCCGCCGGGCCGTCATCGCGCCCCATCCAGAACGCGCCGGCCTGGACCAGCATGATCCCGTCCGCCCGGGCCGCCGACGGCAAGGTCAGCAGCGCAGCCAGCAGGATCGCGGCGGATCGGCTCACGTCGATCATGGTATCGTGGGTCCGGCATGCGCTCCCGCTGGAACGACGCCGAGGCGAGCCAGCTCAACGGCCTCGATCTTCTCGTCTACGCCTCGCGTCTCGTCGGCGCCGAGACCTCGCTCGTCATCTGGGGCGGCGGTAACACCTCGATCAAGACCCGCGAGCGCGATCACCGCGGCCGCGAGATGCCGGTGCTTCGGGTCAAGGGCAGCGGCTCCGATCTGAAGTCGGTCCAGCGCAAGGATTTCCCGGGCGTGCGGATGGACGACATCGCGGCCCTCCTCGAGCGCAATGAGATGAGCGACGAGGAGATGGTGAGCTATCTCGCGCATGCCCTGCAGGAGCCGGGCGGCGTGCGGCCGTCGATCGAGACCTTGCTGCACGGCTTTCTCTCCGCCCCCGCGATCGTCCACACCCATGCCGACGCGGTCGTGTCGCTGACCAACAACGATCGTGCCCACGACGTGATCCAGGGCGTCTACGGCAAGGACGTCATCGCGCTCGCGTACCGCCGCCCCGGCTTCAAGATCTCGCGCGACGTGGCCGACGCGATCGCCGAGCGCCCGGACGCCAAGGCCCTGCTGCTCGAGCGTCACGGCACGATCACCTGGGGGGCGACCGTTCGCGAGGCCTATGAGGCCACGATCCAGCTGATCACCCGCGCCGAGGACGCGATCGCGGAGAGGAAGAAGGGCCGCCAGATCTTCGGCGGCAGCCGCGTGCCGGTCCGCGAGCCGGCGGAGCGGCGCCGGACCGCGATCGCCGTCGCCCCGCGGCTTCGCGGCGCCTTGAGTCGGAGCACGCGGGTGGTGGTCAGCTTCGACGACTCGCACGAGGTCACCGAGTTCGCGTCGTCGGCGGACGCCGCGCGTGTGTCACAGATCGGGCCCGCGACGCCCGACCACACGATTTACGCGAAGCGGCTGCCGTGCTTCGTCGACGCGAGCGGCGGCGAGGATCCCGACGCGTTGTTCGGAACGATCGCGCGCTCGATCGAGGGCTTCGTCGCCGGCTACACGCGCTACTTCGAGGATCACCGGTTCGAGGGCGCGCGACTCCTCGATCCGTTCCCGCGGGTGGTGCTCGTGCCCGGGCTCGGCATGTTCACCGCCGGCAAGGACCGTCGCACGGCCGGCATCGTCAACGACATCTACCATCACACGATCGGCGTGCTCGGCAGCGCCGAGGCGTTCGGCCGCTACGTCTCGCTCTCGGCCAAGGACGCGTTCGACGTCGAGTACTGGCCGCTCGAGCTCTACAAGCTCACCCTGGCGCCGCCCGAGAAGGAGCTCGCCCGCCGGATCGTCATGGTCACCGGCGGCGGCTCGGGAATCGGACGCGCGGTCGCGCGGCGACTCGCCGCCGAGGGCGCTCACGTCGTCGTCGGCGATCTCGACGGCGGCAGCGCGCGCAAGACCGCCGATGAGATCGTCGCGGCCGTCGGCGCGGGCCGTGCGCTGGGTGTCGAGATGGACGTGACGCGCGAGGCCTCGGTGCGCGCGGCGTTCGAGGAGACGGTGCTCGCCTACGGCGGGCTCGACGTGCTGGTCTCGAATGCCGGCGTCGCGCACTCGGCACCGGTGGCGCGCATGGAGCTGTCCGACTGGGAGCGCTCGTTCGCGGTGAACTCGACCGGCCACTTCCTGGTCGCCCGCGAGGCGATGCGGCTGCTGACGGCGCAGGGGCTCGGCGGCGCGCTCGTGTTCGTCGCGACCAAGAACGTGATGTCGCCGGGCAAAGACTTCGCCGCGTACTCGGCGGCGAAGGCGGCCGAGGCACAGCTCGCGAAGGTACTGGCGCTCGAGGGTGCGCCCTACGGGATCCGCTCGAACATCGTGAACCCGGATGCGGTCTTCCAGGATTCGAAGCTCTGGTCCGAGGACGTCCGGCGCGAGCGTGCCGCGGCGCAGGGTATCGCGGTCGACAAGCTCGAGGAGTTCTATCGCAAGCGCAACCTGCTGGGTGTCTCGATCCTGCCCGAGGACGTCGCCGAGGCGGTGCTGTTCCTGGCGTCCGACCGCTCCGCCAAGACCACCGGCTGCAGCTTGACGGTCGACGGCGGCGTGCGCGACGCGTTCCCGAGGTGACCCAGGTGATCGGCTTCGGCGCCCAGCTCGCGATGCACCCGCCCGCCGAGCAGTTCGAGCTCGTCCAGCGGCTGGAAGCGATCGGGTACGACTCCGTGTGGACGGGCGACCACATGTCGTTCCACAACCCGATTCACGAATCGATCACCCTGCTCGCGTCCTACGCGCCGATCACGAAGCGGATCAAGCTCGGCGTCGGCGTCTACTTGCTGGCCCTGCGCTCGCCGGCGGTGGCGGCCAAGCAGGCGGCCACGCTCGACGTGCTCTCGGGCGGCCGGCTCGTGTTCGGCGTCGGCGTCGGCGGCGAGAACCCGAAAGAGTTCGAGCTGTGCGGCATCCCGCACAAGGAGCGCGGCGCGCGCGTGAACGAGTCGATCGACGCGGTACGTACGCTCTGGCGCGACACGCCGGCCAGCTTTCACGGGCGATTCACCCGCTTCGACGGGGTCTCGATCGACCCCAAGCCCATCCAGCAGCCGCCGCCGATCTGGATCGGCGGGCGCTCGGACGCGGCGCTGGCCCGCGCGGGCCGTCAGGGCGACGGCTGGATGTCGTACGTGGTCCAGGCCGATCGCTATGCGCAGAGCCTCGACAAGATCCGCGCCGCGGCCGCCGCGGCCGGGCGCTCGATGGAGAAGTTCACCGCGGCGCACCTCGTCTTCATCACGCTCGGGCGCGACTACGAAGCGGCCAAGCGCGCGTGGGTCGATGTGCTCAGCAAACGCTACGCGCAGGATTTCGAGCCGCTGGCCAAGCGCTACGGCGTCATCGGCACGCCCGAGCAGTGCGCCGAGCAGCTCGAGCGGTTCCGTGCCGCCGGCTGCGGCTACTTCGTCATGAGCGTGATCGGCGATCCGCGGGACGAGCGCGCTCAGCACGAGGCGATCGCCGCCGAGATCATTCCGCGATTCAGGACGCGCTGAGCGTGCTCGCCGCGTGATCCGGCCGATGCCGAGATGACCGATCTGACGGGCGGGCAGCTGGTCGCGCGGACCCTCAAAGAGGCCGGAGTCGGCCACGTCTTCACCCTGTGCGGCGGCCACATCCTCCCGATCTACGACGGGTGTCTCACCGAAGGCGTCGCGATCATCGACGTGCGCCACGAGCAGGCGGCGGCCCACGCGGGCGACGCCTATGCGCGGCTCACGCGCGGGATCGGCGTCGCCGTCGTTGTGCCCGGGCCTGGTGTTACCGACGCGGTGACCGGCGTCGCCAACGCCTACGCCGCGCGGAGCCCGCTGCTCTTGATCGGCGGCGCCGCGCCGCTCGGGCTCCGCGGGCTCGGAGCACTCCAGGAGACCGAGCAGGTCGCGCTCCTCAAGCCCATCACGAAGGGCGCGTGGTCCGTCTCCGAGACGCGCCAGATTCCCGAGGTGCTGGCGACCGCCATCCGCACAGCGCTCGCCGGCCGGCCGGGCCCCGTCTTCGTCGAGATCCCCGTCGATCTCTTGATGACGACGGTGGAGGACCGGCTGGCGCCGATACCGACCGCCTACGTGCATCGCACGCGCGCCGCGGTGGAGGACGGAGCGCTGAGTCGGCTCGAGGCGCTGATCGCCACCGCCGCGCGGCCGGTCGTGATGGCCGGGGGCGGCGTGTGCTGGGACGATGCGGCCGCGTCGCTGGCGGCGTTCGCCGAGCGCGCCGGCGCTCCCGTGTTCATGAACGGGGCGGGCCGCGGCACGCTACCGGCGGATCATCCGAACGCGTTCTTCCAGACGCGCGGCTGGGCGCTGAACCACGCCGACGTCGTGCTGGTGCTCGGCACTCCGCTCGATTTCCGGCTCGGCTACGGGCGGCCCCCGACGTTCGCCGAGGACGCCAGGGTGGCGATGGTCGACGTCGATCCCGTCGAGCTCGGCCGCAATCGTCCGCTCGAGCTCGGCATCGCGGGCGACATCGACGTGAGCCTGCGCCAGCTGACCGGCGCGCTGCCGGCGGGCCTGGCGGCGCGACGCGCGGGCTGGCTCGCCGAGCTCTCCCGCCGAGAAGCCGACGCACGCGCGAAGCTCGACGATCTGGCGGCGACGGACCAGTCTCCGATGTCCCACTACCGCTGGGCGGCCGAGATCGCGCGCGTGGTGACGCGCGACACGATCGTCGTCGGCGACGGCGGCGACGTCGTGAACTGCGCCGCCAAGTTCGTGCCGGTCCATCGGCCAGGCCAGTGGCTCGATCCCGGCCCGCTCGGCTGTCTCGGCGTCGGCCCGTCCTTCGCGCTCGCGGCGAAGCTCTTGCGGCCCGAGCGCCGAGTGCTGCTGATCTCGGGCGACGGCGCGTTCGGCCTCAACGGCATGGAGCTCGAGACCGCCGTGCGCTTCAAGCTGCCGTTCACGTGCGTGATCGGCAATGACGGCGGCTGGGGCCAGATCCGGAGCCCGCAGGTGTCGTTCTTCGGCGAGACGCGCACCGTCGCCACCTCGCTGCCGACCACGCGCTACGATCGCATGGTCGAGGCGCTCGGCGGCCGCGGCGCCTACGTCACCGATCCGCGTGAGATCGGGCCCACGCTCGAGCGCGCGCTCGCCTCGGACGAGGTCTGGTGCGTCAATGTCGTCCTCGATCCCGAGGCGTACCGCAAGAGCGGCCAGGTCTCGATGGCCATCTGATCACCGCGTGAAGATCACGTTTCTGTGCCCGCATCTCCGTATCGCCGGCGGAGTGCGCGCGATCCTCACGTACGCTGACCGGCTCACCGCCGCGGGCCATCACGTCGAAGTCGTCGTGCCGGCCAAGAGCCGCGCGCGGGCGTTCTGGCGGTCACTGACCGGCGCGGGCCCCGACTGGATCGCCGGCTTTCGCGCAAAGGTCTCCTGGGTCGATCGCTGGCGCCCGGCCGCGCTGCCCGACGCCGACGCGATCGTCGCGACCGCGTGGCAGTCGGCGCCCGCCGTCGCCGAGGCGCCGTTGCGGAGCGGGCGAAAGTTCTACCTCGTGCAGCACTACGAGAGCCTCTATCACGGCCAGGCCGAGGCGGTGGACGCCACGTATCGGCTCCCGCTCAGGAAGATCGTGATCTCGACGTGGCTCCGCGACGTGATGCGCGAGCGCTTCGCGAGCGACGCCGATGTCGTCGTGACGCCCGTCGACTCCGCGCTGTTCCACGCCGTGCCGGTCACGGCGGCCACGTCGCGCCCGCGCGTGCTGATGCTGCATCACGAGTACGCGTGGAAGGGCGTCGCGGAAGGCTTCGAGGTCGTCTCGCGCGTGAAGAAACGCGTCCCCGGGCTTTTTCTCGTCGGGTTCGGCGTCAGCCCGCCGAAGGGCGGCGCGGCCTACGACGAGTTTCACGCCGACCCGCCGCAAGACAAGCTCGCGGCCCTCTACAGCGGGTGCGAGATCTATCTGTGTCCCTCGTGGGACGAAGGGCTCGGCATGCCGCCGATGGAGGCGATGGCCTGCGGCGCCGCGCTCGCGACCTACGACAACGGCGGCTGCCGCGACTATGCGCTCGACGGCCAGACGGCGCTGGTCGCGCGGCGGCGCGACGTCGACGATCTCGCGGCCAAGCTCGAGCGGCTCGCCGCCGACGAGGCGCTGCGCGCCCGCATCGCGGCCGCCGGCTCCGCGTTCATTCGCGACCGGTTCGATTGGGCGCGCGCCGTGCGACGCATGGAGGAGATCTTACGGTGACGGCGGCGCTGCCCACCGTCGACGCCCCGTGCGCGGTCTGCGGCAGCGGCGACGCCGACCCGGTGTGGACGACGGAGGATCGCGCCTTCGCGGTACCGGGCCGCTACACGATCGTGCGCTGTCGCGGCTGCGGGTTGCTCTATCAGCGGCCGCGCGTGCGCGACGAGCACCTGGCCGCGTGCTATCCGGATCACTATCCGCGGCATCAGGAGCCGTCGCCGCGGATGCCGCTGAAGGGGTCGGAGGGCCGCCGGCGCGCCGCGCGGTGGGCGCTGTCCGAGGGCCTCGGCTACGGCGCCTATCGCGACGTGGGGGTGTCGCCCGTGACGCGGCTTCGCGGGCGGCGAATGCTCAAGCGGATCCGGTGGAATTGCCCGCCGTGGATCGGCTCCGGACGGTATCTCGACGTCGGCTGCGGCTCGGGCGGCGCGCTCGCGGTCGCGCGCGAGCTCGGCTGGCACGTCGCGGGCATCGAGATGGACGACGCCGCGGCGGCGCTCGCGCGTCGGTTCACCGAGGAGCTTCACGTCGGAGACATCCTGACGGCGCCGTTCGCGCCGGGAAGCTTCGACGTGGTGACGGCGTTCCACGTCCTCGAGCACGTGCCGGATCCGGTCGCGGTCGCCCGCCGGATGCTCGACTGGCTGGCGCCCGGCGGTCTCTTGATCGTGGAGGTCCCGAACGCGGGCGGGCTCGGCGCGGCGCTGTTCGGCCGCGCGTGGTCGGGACTCGAGCTTCCACGACACCTCTCGCACTTCACGTCCGAGACGCTCGAGCAGGTGATCGTCAGGGCCGGCGGTCGCGTCGTGTGGACGTGGCATCAGGCCAAGCCGCGCACCTATCTCTGGAGCCTGTCGGCGCTCCTGCGCGATCGCGGCTGGGACGGGGTTGCGAAGCTCACGGAGAAACGACCGGTCTACGGCGCGTTGAAGCTCGGGCTGGAGCTACTGGTTCCGCTCGCGCGCCTGACGCGACGCGGAGAGGCGATCAGGATCGGCGCCGTCCGGAGTCGCCCGACGTAGCGTAGGCCGAGGGCGAGTCGTGCCGGGCGGCGAGGTTGGCCAGCTCGCGCTCGAGGTCGGCCAGGCGCTTGGCCAGGCGGTCGCGCTCCTCGCGCAGCGATTGGGTTGCGGACTGGATGTGCGCTGCGAGGTGCTTGTCGCGATCCGCTCGAAGCCGGGCCGTGTCGTCCATGCGTCATCTGACTCCGAGCAAGAGCGGTGCCGCGCTTCGGGTCCTTACGCGTCGCGGGCTTCCGCGTCGGCGGCCGTGCACTCTGACACCTGCGACGCGAGCATCGGTCAGGCTGGCACTCCGGAAATCCTCTCAAAACCCGCGTGCTAGAATCGAGCGCGTTATGCCGATCTACGAGTACGAGTGCGACGGCTGCCGAAGGCGGGTGAGCCTGCTCGTGCTCCGCCCCTCGGCGGCCGAGCCGCCGAGTTGCCCGCGCTGCGGAAGCTCGGCACTCTCGCGCGTGATGTCGCGCTTCGCCACCGTGAAGTCCGAAGACGCGCGGCTCGATTCACTCGCTGACTCGGCGAGCCTGGGCGACCTGGACGAGAACAATCCGGCAAGCGTCGCCCGGTTCATGAAGAAGATGGGCCGCGAGCTCGGGGACGATCTCGGCGACGACTTCGAGTCGGCCATGGACGAGGCGATGGAGGAAGGCGAGGGCGCCGGAGACGGCGACGCTGAATCCCCAGGCGCCGCGGACGCATCTTCGGATGAGAGCCTGTGAAAGTCTCGATCCGCGACCGCCTGGACGCCGTTGGAGCGCGCGCGTGGGACGATCTCGTGGCTGCCTCCCGCCTGCGGTCGCCGTTTCTCTCCTGGACCTGGCAATGCGAGTGGTCCCGCACGTTTGCCGAGCAGCGCCGCCTGGAAATCCGGTGTGTCGAGGACGACGGCGGCGACCTCGTCGCTCTCCTGCCGCTCTATGAGTCGGCACCCGGCGCAATGGAGACCATCGGCGGTGCCGACGTTTCCGACTATCTCGATCTGATTGCGGTGAAGGGGCGGGAGGAGGAGGCCTGGACGGCGCTCCTCCAGTCGCGGACTGCCGACGCGGTCGAGTGGGTCTTGCACGCGGTGCCCGAGGCGTCGCCCACCGTCAGCGCGCTGTCGCCTCTGGCTTCGGCGTGCGGCCTGGCGGCGTCGGCTGCGGTGGAAGAACGATGTCCCGTGCTGGCGTTACCGCCCTCCTGGGAAGCCTACCTCGCCCGCCTGTCCGGCAAGCACCGCCACGAGCTCCAGCGAAAGATGCGACGTCTCGAACGCGAAGCGCCCGACGCGCATGCCTCGTGCGTCGCGACGCCCGCCGACATCGAGGCGCGGCTCGGCGACTTCCTGGCGCTTCACCGGAGCTCGCGCGTCGGCAAGGCGCGCTTCATGGACGACCGGATGGAGCGGTTCTTTCGTCGCGCGCTGACGGCGTTCGCCGAGCAGGGCGCCGCGCGGCTCTGGTTCCTCGACACGTCCTGGGGTCCGATCGCGGCGTTCGTCACGATCGAGTGGGACGGTACCGTCGGCCTCTACAACTCCGGCTTCGCCCCCGAGCGCGCCGCGCTTTCTCCGGGCGTCGTGCTGCTGGCGCGCGTGATCCGCGACGCGATCGAGCGCCGCTGCGCGAAGTTCGACTTCCTGCGCGGCGAGGAGCGCTACAAGTACGAGTTCGAGCCGATCCCCGAGGCCGTCTACCAGGTGAGGATCCGGTGAACCTGCACGTCGCGATGCTGAGCGTGCACACGTGCCCGCTGGCCGCGCTGGGCGGCAAGGAAACGGGCGGGATGAACGTGTACGTCCGCGAGGTGTCCCGCGAGCTCGGCCGCATGGGCGTCTCGGTCGACGTGTTCACGCGCTCGCAGGACCCGACGATTCCGCGCGTGGTGTCGCTCGGAGAGCGCGCGAGGGTCATCCATGTGCCGGCCGGTGACGAGGGGCCGATGGCGCACGTGCGCGTGCACCAGCATCTCGACGAGCTCGTCGACGGCGTCGACGCCTGGCGCATCGCTCACTCGATCGACTACGACTTGATCCACGCCCACTACTGGCTGTCCGGCGTCGCCGCGCTCCGGCTCAAGACGCGGTGGTCGGTGCCGGTCATGCAGATGTTCCATACGCTGGGCCGGCTGAAGAATCGCGTGGCGCGGACGGCGTCGGAGCAGGAGCCCGCGATCCGGCTCGCCGAAGAGACCAGGATCGTCGGTGAGTGCGATCGGATCGTGGCCGCCAACGTGGTCGAGCGCGCCGAGCTCTTGCGCGACTACGGCGCGTCGCTGTCGCGGATCGCGACGATTCCGTGCGGCGTCGACACCGATCTGTTCGCGCCGGGCGACCGCGCGCGGGCGCGCGCCACGCTCGGGCTCGGCGAAGAGCCCGTGCTTCTGTGGGTCGGCCGCGTGGCGCCGATCAAGGGGCTCGACACCTTGCTCGACGCGGTCGCACGGCTCCGCGCCGCCGGGACGGCGGTGCGGCTGCTGATCGTCGGCGGCGACGCGGACGAGGCGATGAGCGAGCACGAAGCGTTCTTGCGGCAGCGCATCGAACGGCTCGGCCTGCAGGAGTCGGTCTGCTTCGTCGGGCCGCAGCCGCAGAGCGTGCTGCCCGTCTACTATGCCGCCGCCGACGTGACGGTGCTGCCGTCGTACTACGAATCGTTCGGCATGGTTGCCCTCGAGGCGATGGCGTGCGGAAGCCCGGTTATCGCGTCGCGCGTCGGCGGCCTGGTGACGACGGTGCGCGACGGCGTCACCGGATTCCTCGTGCCCGACGGCGACGTCGAGGCGCTGGCCGAGCGTATCGGCGCGCTCGTCGCGGATCCCGATCTGCGCTGGCGCGTCGGCCGCGAGGGTGTGCGCTGGGCCGCGCAGCACCGCTGGGCATGCGTGGCCGAGGCCGTGTGCAAGGAGTACGCGTCGCTCGAGTCTCGGGCGCGCGCGCATCTGGCCGCCGGTCGCTGTCGAGACTGACCCGGCCACGCTGAAGCCGTTCCAGCAGGCCATACCGCCCAAGTTCGCTGAAATGCTACACTGCGACCGCAGTGGGCACCCTCCTCGAGGTTAAGAACCTCAAGACGCATTTCGTGACGCGCAGCGGCGTCGTGCGCGCGGTCGATGATGTGTCGTGGGACGTCGGCGAAAGCGAGACCGTCGCGCTGGTCGGCGAGTCGGGCTGCGGCAAGAGCGTGAGTGCGTTGAGCATCATGCGTCTGGTGGCCGGACCCGCGGGACGGATCGTCGGCGGCGAGGTGCTCTTCAAGGGGCGCGACCTGCTCAAGCTCTCCGAAGAGGAGATGCGCCACGTCCGGGGCCGCGAGATCGGCATGATCTTCCAGGAGCCCATGACCTCGCTCAACCCGGTGCTCTCGATCGGGCGCCAGCTGACCGAGGGGCTCGAGATCCACCTGGGTCTCTCACCGACCGAGGCGCGGCGGCGCTCTGCCGAGCTCCTGGGCATGGTGGGAATTCCGGATCCGGAGCGGCGCCTGAGTCAGTATCCGCACCAGTTCAGCGGCGGGATGCGCCAGCGGATGATGATCGCGATGGCGCTGGCCTGCAAGCCCTCGCTGATCCTCGCCGACGAGCCGACCACGGCGCTCGACGTGACGATCCAGGCCCAGATCCTGGAGCTGATGAAGGACCTCTCGCGCCGCTTCGGTGTGGCGATGCTGATCATCACGCACAACCTCGGCGTCGTCGCCCGGTACGCCGACCGGGTGAACGTCATGTACGCCGGAAAGATCATCGAGCGGGGGACCGCGCGCGAGATCTACGCCAACCCCCGGCACCCCTACACGCTCGGGCTGCTCCGCTCGGTGCCCCGCCTGGACGAACCCCGGCGCGCGCGTCTTGACCCGATCGAAGGCCAGCCGCCGGATCTCACGCGGCTGCCGAGCGGGTGCGCCTTCACCCCGCGCTGCGCGTTCAGCGTCGATCGCTGCCGCGCCGAGATTCCGCCGCTCCGGGCGGTGAACGGCGCCGGCCACGTCAGCGCGTGCTGGGAGGCCGAACGGCTCGGACGCCAGGCGACCGCGGTGGGATCGTGAAGGACGACGCGCCGATTCTCGAGGTCCGGAATCTGGTGAAGCACTTCCAGGTCGGCGGCGGCCTGTTCGGCGGGCGAGCTGGACTGGTGCGGGCGGTCGACGGCGTGAGCTTCGAGATCCGCCGCGGCGAGACGCTCGGGCTGGTCGGCGAGTCGGGCTGCGGCAAGACCACGACGGGACGCTGCATCCTGCAGCTCGAGCGGCCGACCAGCGGCCAGATCCTCTTCGAGGGCCGCGACCTGACCGTGCTCGACGAGGACGCGCTGCGCCCGATCCGGCGCAGGATGCAGGTGATCTTCCAGGATCCCTACAGCTCGTTGAATCCGAGAATGACGGTGGGCCAGATCATCGCCGAGCCGCTGGCCGTCCACGGGATCGTCACCGACCGCGGCCGGCGCGCCACGCGCGTGCGCGAGCTCTTGTCCCACGTGGGCCTCTTGCCCCAGCACGCGCACCGCTATCCGCATCAGCTCTCGGGCGGCCAGCGCCAGCGGGTCGGGATCGCGCGCGCCCTCGCTGTCGAGCCCGCGCTGATCGTCTGCGACGAGCCGGTCTCGGCGCTCGACGTGTCGATCCAGGCGCAGATCATCAACCTCCTCGAGGATTTGCAGGCGCAGTTCGGGCTGACCTATCTCTTCGTCGCCCACGACCTCTCGGTCGTGCGCCACATCTCGGACCGCGTGGCCGTGATGTACCTCGGCAAGATCGTCGAGATCACCGACCGGAAGTCGCTCTACGACTCTCCGCTGCATCCGTATACGAAGGCGCTGCTGTCGGCGGTGCCGATTCCGGATCCGGCGCTCGAGGCCCAGCGCGAGCGCATGGTGCTGGGCGGGGAGGTGCCGAGCCCGTTGAACCCGCCGCCCGGGTGCGTCTTTCATCCCCGGTGCCCGATCGCGATCGATCGCTGTCGGGTGGAGGTGCCGGACCTCCGGGAAATCCACCCCGCGCATCGGGCCGCATGCCTGCTCGCTTGACGGGATACCGCTCCGTGCTCGAAGCTGAAACCACTCGCGCTCGATCGTGGTTATCCAGCGAGACCTCTGGAGGAGAATCCAATGCGACGCTACCTATATAGCCTCGGAATCGCCGTCCTGGCCCTCGTGCTGGCGGCCCCGGCCGCGGCGCAGGACAAGCCCCGCTACGGTGGTGAGCTCGTGTTCGCGGTGCCGTCCGAGCCGCCGTCCTACGACGCCCATCGCGAGGAGACGTTCGGCGTCATCCATCCGCTGGCGCCCCACTACAACACCTTGCTCCGGCCGGATCCGAACGATCCGAAGGCCTCCAAGATCGTCGGCGATCTGGCCGAATCGTGGACGATCTCGAAGGATGGGCGGACCTACACCCTGAAGCTCCGTAAAGGCGTCAAGTTCCACGACGGCAGCGAGATGACCTCGAAGGACGCGAAGGCGAGCTTCGACAAGATCATCTTCCCGCCGCAGGGCGTCGCCTCCGACCGCAAGGGCGAGTACCTCGACGTCGAGGCCGTGCAGGCGCCCGATCCGTACACGGTCGTGTTCCGCCTGAAGTGGCCTTCAGGGTCTTTCCTGATGTCGCTCGCCTCGCCGTGGAACTGGATCTACAAGGCCGACATCCTCTCGAAGGACATGCGCTGGTACGAGACGCACATCATGGGCACGGGGCCCTTCACCTTCGTCGAGCACGTGCGGGGCTCGCACTGGGTCGGCAAGAAGAACCCGAATTACTGGGACAAGGGCAAGCCCTATCTCGACGGGTATCGCGCGCTCTTCATCCGCGACTCCGCGGCGCAGGTGGCCGCCGTCCGCGGCGAGCGCGCGCACATCCAGTTCCGGGGCTTCGCGCCGTCCGAGCGCGACAGCCTGGTGCAGGCGCTCGGTAACAAGATCGCGGTGCAGGAGAGCCCCTGGAACTGCGTGATCCTGGTCGCGCTGAACCACGACAAGAAGCCGTTCGACGACAAGCGTGTCCGCAAGGCGCTCACCCTGGCGCTCGACCGCTATCAGGGCGCGCAGGCGCTGTCGAAGATCGCGATCGTGAAGGAGCCGGCCGGCGTGCAGGTGCCGGGCATGCCGTTCGCGACGCCGCCGGCGGAGCTGGAGAAGCTGGCCGGCTACAGCCACGACATCAACAAGTCACGCGCTGAGGCCAAGCGCCTGCTGAAGGAAGCAGGCGTGCCCGACGGCTTCACATTCACGTACAAGAACCGCGGCGTGCCGATGCCCTACGAGCCCCTGGGCGTGTGGCTCATCGACCAGTGGCGCCAGATCGGCCTGACCGTGAAGCAAGAGGTGATCGAGGCCGCGAAATACTACGCCGAGCTTCGCGGCGGCAACTTCGAGGTCGCCGCCGACTTCCAGTGCGGCTACATCGTCGAGCCCGATCTCGACCTCTACAAGTTCCAGTCGAAGGACAAGAGCCCGGCGAACTACAGCCGCTACACCGACGCGGTGCTCGACGAGCTCTACGAGAAGCAGGGCAAGGCAACCGATCCGGAGGAGCGCAAGAAGTACATCCGCGAGTTCGAGCGCCGGCTGCTCGACGAGGAAGTCCACTACATCTACACCTTGCAGTGGCACCGGATCGTTCCGCACAGCGCCAAGGTGAAGGGGTGGACGATCACCCCGAGCCACTACTTGAACCAGCAGCTCGACACCGTGTGGCTCACCGAGTGAGCCATTTGAGCGAGTGAGAGATCAATGACCCGAGTCCGCTTCCGTACGTCAACGCTTCGAGCGCTGATCGCCGGCGTGGCCGGCGTGATGTCGATGCTCTTCACTACCGCCGGCGGGGAGGCTCAAGACAAGCCCCGCTACGGCGGCGAGCTCGTGTTCGTGGTCCCGACCGAACCCGCCTCGTACGATGCCCACCGCGAGGGGACGTTCGCGCTGGTGCACCCGCTGGCCCCGGTCTACAGCACCTTGCTTCGGTTCGATCCAACCGACCGCACCGGCACCAAGGTGATCGGCGACCTCGCGGAGTCGTGGACGGTCGCCAAGGACGGCCGGACGTACACGTTCAAGATCCGTCGGGGAGTGAAGTTCCACGACGGGAGCGATCTGACGTCGAAGGACGTGAAGGCCTCGTACGACAAGATCGTGAACCCGCCGGCCGACGTCGTCTCGTTCCGCAAGGGGCAATACACGGCGGTCGAGGCGATCGAGGCGCCCGACCCGAGCACCGTGATCTTTCGGCTCAAGTGGCCGGCGGCCTCGATGATCACGGCGCTCGCGTCGCCCTTCAACTGGATCTACAAGGCCGATATTCTGGCCAAGGACATGCACTGGTACGAGACCCACGTGATGGGCAGCGGACCCTTCGTGTTCGTCGAGCACGTCAAGGGCGCGTACTGGGCCGGCAAGAAGAACCCGAGCTACTGGGACAAGGGCAAGCCGTACCTCGATAGCTACCGGGCGCTCGTCGTCAAGGACGGAAACGCCCAGGTGGCGGCGGTCCGCGCCGAGCGGGCCCACATCCAGTTCCGAGGCTTCACCCCGGCCGAGCGCGACAGCATCGTCCAGGCGCTCGGTCCGAAGGCGACGGTGCAGGAAAGCCCGTGGGACTGTGTGCTGCTGGTCGGCATGAACCACGAGAAGAAGCCGTGGGACGACAAGCGCGCACGCAAGGCGCTCACTCTGGCCCTCGATCGCTACCAGGGCTCGCAGGCGCTCTCGAAGATCGCGGTCGTCAAGAGCGTCGGCGGCGTGCAGGTGCCGGGCACGCCGTTCGCGACCCCGCCGGAAGAGCTCGAGAAGCTGGCCGGGTATTCGCGCGACATCGCGAAGTCGCGCGCCGAGGCGCGCCGGCTCCTGAAGGAAGCCGGCGTCCCGGACAATTTCTCGTTCGGCTTGAAGAACCGCAACGTTCCGATGCCGTACGAGGCGGTGGCGATCTGGCTCGTCGACCAGTGGCGGCAAATCGGCCTGCAGGCGCGCCACGAGTTCATCGAATCGACGAAGTGGGAAGCCGATCTGCGCGAGGGCAACTACGAGGTTGCCGTCGACACCCAGTGCAGCTACGCGGTCGATCCCGACCTGGACCTGTACAAGTTCCAGTCGATGGGCATCAGCGGCAACAACTACGGCCGCTACGTCGACAAAGTGCTGGACGATCTCTACCAGAAGCAGAGCCGCGCTCTCGATGCCGAGGAGCGGAAGAAATGGGTCCGCGACTTCGAGCGGCGGCTCGTGGACGAGGAGGCTCACTACTTCTACACACTCCAGTGGCACCGGATCATTCCGCACAGCGTCAAGCTGCGCGGCTGGACCGTCACGCCGAGCCACTATCTGAACAACCAGCTCGACACCGTGTGGCTCAGCGAATAGCGAGCGCTTCGGCGTGACCCGGTACATCGTCAAGCGCTTGCTCTTGATGATCCCGACGCTGCTGAGCGTCGCGGTGATCATCTTTTTCCTGATGCGGATCGTCCCCGGCGACATCGTCGAGCTCAGGTTCGCCGGTGAGAGCGCCTACGCGCAGAAGGAGAACCTCGACAAGGAGCGGGCGCGGCTCGGCCTGGACAAGCCTATCTGGACTCAGTTCGTGACCTGGATGGGCGGACTCTTGCGGCTCGATTTCGGGACGTCGATGTGGACGGGGGCGCCGATCAGCGAGGAGATCCGGCTGCGCTTCGCGCTCTCGCTCCAGCTGGCCATCATGGCCACGATCGTGGCCATTCTGCTGGCGATCCCGCTCGGCGTCATCGCGGCGCTCCGGCAGGACACGTGGGTCGACTACGCCGTACGTATCATGTCGATCGCGGGCCTGGCGACGCCCTCGTTCTGGCTCGGTATCGTGTTCATCCTGGGGCTCCTGATCATCTTCAAGTGGCTGCCGCCGATGGTCTACACGCCGTTCTGGGTCAACCCCGTCCAGAACCTCGCGCAGCTCATCTGGCCCGCGCTCGCGGTGGGCTACCGCTACTCGGCCGTGGCCACGCGCATGACGCGCTCGGCGATGCTCGAGGTGTTGCGCGAGGACTACATCCGGACTGCGCGCGCGAAGGGGCTCTGGGAGAAGCTGATCCTGTCGCGGCACGCCCTCAAGAACGCGATGCTCCCGGTGCTCACCGTGATCGCGCTCGAGTTCGCGTTTCTCATCGGCGGGCTCGTCGTCACCGAGCAGGTGTTCAACCTGAACGGGCTCGGCCTCTTGTTCGTGGAAGCGATCGGCCACCGCGACTACACGCTGACGCAGGCGCTCGTCATGCTGGTCGCGTTCGTGTTCATCTTCGTCAACTTCCTGGTCGACCTGGCCTACGCCTGGCTCGACCCGAGAATCAGGTTCCGCTGATGGCCGTCGGTAGACCGGTCGAAGCGGTTGCCGAGATTCCCGAAGTCGCCGGGCGACGCCGGTGGCTCGCGGTCGTCAGCGAATTCTGCCGCAAGCGGCCGCTTGGTGCGGTCGGCGCCGCGGTCGTCCTGATCAACGTCGTGGTCGGCCTCGGCGCCAACGTGATCGCGCCGTACGACCCGGTGGCCACTGACTACGGCGCGATGCTCGCGCCGCCGTCGGCGTCGCACTGGCTCGGCACCGACGCCTTCGGGCGCGACGTGCTCTCGCGCATCATCTACGGCTCGCGGACGGCGATGCTGGTGGGGTTCGCGTGCGCCTTTCTCGGGGCGACCGTCGGCGCGGTGATCGGCGTGGCGAGCGCGTACTTCGCCGGCAAGGTCGATCTGATCTTGCAGCGGGTGATGGACATCTTCCTCGCTTTTCCGCTGATCATCCTGGCCCTCGCCGTCGTGTCGATCCTCGGCACCGGGATCGGCAACGTGATCATCGCGATCGCGATCCCGATGATCCCGCGCGCCGCGCTCGTGACACGCTCGAGCGCGCTCGCGATCCGCGAGATGCCGTACGTCGACGCCGCGCGGGCGGCCGGGTTCCGCCATCGCCGGATCATCCTGCGTCACATGCTGCCGAACGTCATGGCGCCGTACCTGATCATGCTCACGGCCTACCTCGGGCAGGCGATCCTGGCGGAAGCGTCGCTCACGTTTCTCGGACTCGGCGTCTCGGAGCCCACGCCCGCGTGGGGGCTGATGCTGCGCGGCGCGGCCGTGCAGTTCGCGGAGACGGCGCCGTGGATGGCGATCTTTCCGGGGCTCGCCATCAGCCTGGCCGTCTTTGCGTTCAACCTGTTCGGCGACTCGTTGCGCGACGCGCTAGATCCTCGCCTTCGGGCCCAATGAGGCGGCGGCCGAGGCGCGCCGGGTGTCTCCAACTAAGCGGAATCTTGACACAATGTGCGGATTCGGGTACAAAAGCCGTTGGCTTTGAGAATTGCGCGAACGTACCGCGACCTAGCGCTCGATAGCGGGAGGATCTGATGCCGTACATCATCGCTGAACCGTGCATCAACGTGAAAGACAAGGCCTGTGTCGAGGTCTGTCCGGTGGATTGCATCTATGAAGGCGAGACGATGCTCTACATCCATCCGGACGAGTGCATCGACTGCGGGGCTTGTGAGCCGGTGTGCCCGGTGAAGGCGATCTTCGCCGAAGACGAGACGCCCGACCAGTGGAAGAACTTCATCGAGCTGAACAAGAAGTTCTTCAAGGACAACCCGGGAGTCAAGCCGGCCACGAAGGCCTAGCTGCACACGCTCAACGGCAGCACGCCAGGCCCGCTGGGCATTCCTCGGGGTGCCGCGGGCCTGATTCGTTTGCAAAACTGCTGGTTCGCCGCTGGCACGCCCGTTGCCGATCTCGTCGGCCATGAACTCACTACCCGGATCGATCCCGACTCCCGCATCGACGATCGGCTATCACGGCGCGGTGTGCGACTTCAAACGCCGGCTGATCGAGGCCACCCTGCATCAGGCCCGCGGCAACCGCACGCACGCGGCGCGCGCGCTCGGGCTGCAGCGGACGTACTTGCTCCGGCTCATCCGCGATCTCGGCGTCGCCGCGCCTCCGCCGCCGCCGCGACGGAGGCGCTCGACCGCGTAGAAGTTGACCTTTGGCGACCCGCCCGGCAATCTGTGGGCCGCCATGCGTGACGTCTGGATCGCCGGCGCGGACATGACCCGCGTCGGACGACTCGATCAGCCGCTGCAAGACTTGATGGCCGTCGCCGCGCACGCAGCACTCCGCGACGCCGACCGCGATCGCCCCGATGCGATCGTCGTCACGACCATGAACCCCGAAGAGTTTCTCGGCGACGCCAACTTCGCCTCGAACGTCGCGACGCACATGGGGTTCGCGAACGTCCCGGTCATCCGGGTCGAGACGGCCTCGTCGTCCGGCGCGGCGGCGTTTTACGCGGGTTTCGCGCAGATCGCCGCGGGGCTCGCGCGCACGGTCGTCGTGGTCGGCGGCGAGAAGATGACGCACCTGCCCACGCCGAAGGTCTCCGAGCTGATCGGCCGCTCGCTCGATCCGTACGAGCGCTCGTACGGCACCACGATGCCGGCGTTCGCCGCGCTCGTCACGCGCGCGCTGATGGCCAAGCGCGGCGTGACCGAGCGCGAGATCGCGCAGGTCGCCGTGAAGAACCACGCCCACGGCGCGCGCAACCCGCTGGCGCACTTCCGCGAAGAGATCACGCTCGACATGGTGCTCGGGAGCCGCATGGTCGCCGATCCGCTGCGCCTCTTTCATTGCTGTCCGATCTCCGACGGCGCGGCGGCGGTGGTGCTGACGGCCGAGCGCAGCACCGTGCGGGTGGCCGGGATCGGGCAGGGGACCGACTCGCTCGGTCTCAGACATCGCGAGAGCCTCACCAGCTTCCGCGCGACCCAGGAGGCGGCGAGCGCGGCGTTCGCGATGGCGGGCTTCGGGCCGGAGCGCGTCGACGTCGCCGAGATCCACGATGCGTTCGCCCCGTTCGAGATCGTCTCGCTCGAAGACGTCGGCCTGTTTCCCGCGGGCAAGGCCGGGGCGGCCACGCTCGACGGCGAGACCGCGCTCGACGGACGCCTGCCCATCAACACCTCCGGCGGCCTCAAGGCGCGCGGCCACCCGTTGGCCGCCACCGGGCTGGCGCAGATCGTCGAGTGCGTGTGGCAGCTGACCTGGCGCGCGCCGCGACGCCAGGTGCGCTGCAGCGTCGCCCTCGCGCAGTCGATCGGCGGCCCGGGCACGAACAACTGGGTCACGATCCTGGAAGCCGGATGACAGTGACACGGGTCAGCAATCGCCAGGCCGGGCCCGCAAATCGAAGCGCGAAAAATCCGCCCTGCGGAGCCACGCCGCACCTGTCTCAGGCCACCCTCGGACCAAGCCGGCCTCAAGGGCCCCGCTACAAATGATCGAGCATCTTCCAGCCTCTCGCTGCCCGGAGTGCCGCCTGGTCGCGGCGCCGCCGATGCGCTGGTGTCCGCGCCATCCCATCGAGATGACGCCGACCTCGGTGATGGGCGGCGGCGAGGTCGTCTCGTTCACGACCTTGCTGTCGCCGCCCGCCGGCTTCAAATCGCCGCTGCACATCGCGCTCGTCGATCTGATCGGCGGCGCCCGCCTCGTCTGCCATGGCGACAAAACGGAGGGACTTCGGATCGGCTCCTGGGTCGCCATCGAGGCGGTCGGCAACGTCTACTACTTCTCGCACCTCGGCACGCTCGAGCGCGCGCGGCTCTTCTGGCGCCGCGCCGGGCGCGCCGGCGAGCGCATGAGCGCGATCGCGCAGAGCCTCGCGAAGCGCGCGTGGAAAGGACGATCTCGTGGCGAAACCTAAGGGACCGCTGGCCGGCGTTCGCGTGCTCGACCTCACCCGCGTTCTCGCCGGGCCGTTCTGCGCCATGATGCTCGGGGACATGGGCGCCGAGGTGATCAAGGTCGAAGAGCCGGGCAAGGGCGACGACACGCGCAGCTGGCCTCCGTTCGTCGAGGGCGAGTCGACGTATTTCATGTCGGTGAACCGGAGCAAGAAGAGCATCACCTTGAACCTCAAGGCGCCGGAGGGGCAGGAGATCCTGCGCAAGCTCGCCAAGAAGAGCGACGTACTGCTCGAGAACTTTCGCCCCGGCACGATGGACAAGCTCGGCTTCGGCTACCGCGCGCTCTCCCGACTCAACCCGAAGCTCGTGTACTGCTCGGTGTCGGGTTTCGGCGAGTCGGGCCCCGAGGCCCATCGCGCCGGCTACGACCTCATCATCCAGGCCGAGTCCGGCGTGATGGATCTCACCGGGTTCGCCGACGGCCCGCCGGTGAAGGTCGGCAACTCGATCGGCGATCTGGCGGCCGGCATGTCCGCCGCACACGGCGTGGTGCTGGCGCTGCTCGCGCGTACGCGTACGCGCCGCGGTCAGAAGGTCGAGATCTCGATGCTGGACGTGATGGCTTCGTTGTTGACCTATCAGGCCGGCATCTACTTCGGGACGGGCGCGCGCCCGGCCCGCCGCGGCAACGCGCACCCCTCGATCGTTCCGTACGAGGTGTTCCGCGCCGCCGACGCCTTCGTGGTGCTCGGCGTCGCCAACAACTCGCTGTGGCTCAAGTGCTGCGCCGCGCTCGGGCACCCCGAGCTCGCGACCGACCCGCGCTTCGACGCCGAGGCCAAGCGCGTGCAGAATCGCGCGACACTCGTGCCGCTGCTGAACGAGATCCTGGGCACGCGGCCGGCCGCAGACTGGGTCAAGCAGTTCGAGGGGGCCGGAATCCCCGCGGGACTCATCAAGTCGGTCGCGGAGGTGTGCGAGAGCGAGCATCTGAAGGCACGCGGCATGATCGTGACGCTGCCGCATCCGCGCGCCAAGAAGGTCACCGTCATGGGTGTCCCCGTGCGTCTGCACGCGACGCCCGGGGCGGCCGCGACGCCGCCGCCCGTCATCGGCCAGCACACGGCCACCGTGCTCCGCGATCTCGTCGGGCTCAAGAAGCCGGCGGTCGATCGCCTGCGCGCGCAGGGCGTCATCTGACGGAGCGCGCGTGACGACGGGCTCGCTCGCGGCGCTCTCGCCGGTCACACTCGACGGCCGCTACCTCACGCTCGAGCCTCTCGCCGAGCGACACGCGCGCGACCTCTTCGAGGTGATGCAGGACGAGGAGGTCTGCCGCTATCTCTCGTGGTCGCCGCCGAAGGCCCTCGACGAGACGCTGGAGCTGATCCGCCAGGCCGAAGAGCAGATGAACCGGCGCGAGTCGGTCGTGTTCGCGCAGATCTGGAAGGCGAGCGGCCGCGCGATCGGCTCGACGCGGCTGCTCGACGTGCGGCCCAACGACCGGCAGGTCGAGATCGGCGCGACCTTCTTGGGCCGCGAGTACTGGCGCACGCCGGCCAACACCGAGTCGAAATTCCTGTTCCTGCGCCACTGCTTCGAGACGCTCGGCTGCGTGCGCGTCGCGCTCAAGACCGACGGGCGCAACGTGCGCTCTCAGGCGGCCATCGAGCGTCTGGGGGCCGTGCGCGAGGGCACCCTGCGCAAGCACATGAACGTGCGCGGCTATCAGCGCGACACCGTGTACTTCTCGATCCTCGACACGGAATGGCCCGCGATCCGCGCCCGCCTCTCGGCGCGCCTCTACGGCTGATCGATGAGCGCGGGCAGGGCCTTTGTTGACACCGCGCTGAGCCTTGGCGCATCATCGAGAAACCCATGCGGCGACTGATCAAGATCTACGACACGACGTTGCGCGACGGCACCCAGGGCGAAGGGGTGTCGTTCTCGATGGAAGACAAGGTGCGTCTGGCCACGCGTCTGGACGCGCTCGGCATTCACTACATCGAGGGGGGATGGCCGGGCTCGAACCCCAAGGATCTGCGGTTTTTCCGCCGCATGCAGGACGTCACGTTCAAGCACGCCAAGCTCGCCGCGTTCAGCATGACCCGCCGCGCCGGCGGCACCGCCGAGTCGGACGCGAACATGCAGGCCTTGCTCGACGCCGGCGCGCCGGTCGCGACGATCGTCGGCAAGTCGTGGGACTTCCACGTCACCGAAGCGCTTGGCACGACGCTCGCCGAGAACCTCGCGATGATCGGCGACACGATCGCGTTCCTCCGGCCGCGCATGGACGAAGTGCTGTTCGACGCCGAGCACTTCTTCGACGGCTTCCGCGCCAACCGCGACTACGCGCTGGCCACCTTGCGCGCCGCCGAGGCGGCCGGCGCCCACTGGCTCATCCTGTGCGACACCAACGGCGGCACCTTGCCGAGCGAGCTGGTCGCGATGATCGCCGAGGTCAAGAAGCACCTCCGCACGCCGCTCGGTATCCACGTGCACAACGACGCCGAGTGCGCGGTCGCCAACTCGCTGGCCGCCGTCGCGGAAGGCGTCGGTCAGGTGCAGGGGACGCTCAACGGATTCGGCGAGCGCTGCGGCAACGCCAACCTCGTGTCGGTCATCCCGAGCCTGATCTTGAAGATGGGGCTCGACTGCATTCCCGAGCCGAACCTGCGCGAGCTCCGGGACGTGTCACGGTTCGCGTCCGAGCTGGCCAACCGCAAGCCGTGGTCGTCGCAGCCGTACGTGGGTGACTCGGCGTTCGCGCACAAGGGCGGCATGCACGTCTCGGCCGTGCAGAAGCATCCGGAGACGTACGAGCACATCAATCCCGAGGCGGTCGGCAACCGGCGGCGCGTGCTGGTCTCGGAGCTCGCGGGCAAGTCGAACATCCTGTGGAAGGCGCGCGAGTACGGGATCAATCTCGATCACGACACGCCGGACTCTCGCCGGATCCTCGACCAGCTCAAGGAGCTCGAGGACCAGGGGTTCCAGTTCGAGGGCGCCGAGGCGTCGTTCGAGCTCCTCATGGAGCGCGCCCTCGGCCGCCATCGCCCGTTCTTCGCGCTCGAGGCCTACCGGGTAATCGTCGAGGAGCAGAACGCGGACCAGGAGCCCGTCGCGGAGGCGACCGTCCGCGTGCGCGTGAAGGGCATGCTCGAGCACACCGCCGCCTCCGGGAACGGTCCGGTGGACGCGCTCGACCACGCGCTCCGCAAGGCGCTCGAAGAGTTCTATCCGAACCTCAAGACCATGAAGCTTCTGGACTACAAGGTCCGCATCCTCGACGAGTCGAAGGGTACGGCCGCGAAGACACGCGTCTTGATCACCTCCGGCGACGGCGACGAGACCTGGGGCACCGTCGGCGTGGCCGACAACATCATCGAAGCCTCATGGCAGGCCCTCGTCGACTCTGTCGAGTACAAGCTCCGCCGGGACGGGTCTGCCCGGTCCTGACGGGCCGGTCAGAAACTGTTCGCACCCCCACCAGCACCGATCACGAAGCATCTGGATCGAGAGTGATCTACGTGGTCAATTCTGTGCCAGCATCCAGGGTGTCACCAGCCTTCAAATATCTATAAAACCTTGTAAATCCACATACTGAGCCACTCGGTATCGGATTTGCTTTTTCCGGTACGTCAGGAGGGCTCAGACAATGTCGGTCAATGGAACGGCGGTCAACGAGTCGGTCAATGGCAGTGCTTCTCGCACGTGGCATCAGCCGCGTGGCGTGGGCCGCCCATCGACGGTGGCTCCGTTCGGTCCCCAGATCGAGGCCTGGCTGCGCGAGACGCCCACGATGTCGGGCGCCGAGGTCCTTCGTCGGGCGCGTGAAGTCGGCTATCGCGGCGGTAAGAGCGCGCTCTACGAGCTGGTTCGCCGGCTTCGTATTCCGGTTTCCGCGAGCCTGTCGGTCGTCCCGTCCAACGGCAGCCGGTAGTCTCCACGGCTCCGGGCCCGCACCGAGGATCCAATCCCTCTCGGTGCCGGGTCGCTTTTGAGCGGGCCGATCCGGGCCGGCCCGCGGTCTGAAGTTTCCGGAAGGTCGCGTCGCGTAACGGGATTCCGGGCAGGGAATCCCGCTTGACAGCCCCAGGTTCTCAGCCTAGATTTCGTCCACTTCTTTTGCCGTGTCGACTCCACCACGCGTGGAGTGAGAGTGGGCGTGCCCTCCAATTCTGAGTCTCGAGGCGTCGTAGATCCCGCAGAGTCGACGTCTGACTCTGCCCTCTGGCGAGACTTCGCCGAGGCCGCCAGCCCAGAGGCCTTCTATCGAGGCTGGCTCGCGATCCAGTGCCGCATGATTCCCGGTGTCGGGATCGGCGTCATCTTCGCGGCGCCGTCCCCGGGCGCCCGGTTCGCTCCTACCGCGTCCTGGCCCGAAGGGCGTCGAGCGCCGGCACATCTCGGTGAGGCCGCCGAGCAGGCGCTCACCGAGCGCCGGGGCATCGTGCTCAAGCGCGAGGCCGGCGACGACAGTGCCACGCCGGGCCGCGATCGATACGACGTCGCCTATCCGATTCAAGCCGACGGTAGCCTCTACGGAGTCGTCGCGCTCGACATCGCGCCGCGCCCCGAGCGTGATCTCGAGGGGGTGCTGCGCCAGCTCCAGTGGGGGGCCGGTTGGCTCGAGCTTCTGGCCCATCGTCTCGGCGCCACCCGACTCGAGCCCGCGAGCGCCGAAGCTGCCCGGCAGCGGCTGCAGACCGTGCTGGACCTGCTCACGAGCGCTCTCGGCACCCAGCGGTTCTATGGCGCCGCGTCGGCCTTCGTCACGGCGCTGGCGACGCGGCTCGGCTGCGAGCGGGTCAGCGTCGGCTTCGTCAAGGGCGGCCGCGCCCGCGTGCGCGCAGTCTCGCACAGCGCGCACTTCGGCAAGCAGACCAACCTCGTCCGCGCGATCGGCGCGGCCATGGACGAGGCGATCGACCAGCAGGGCACCGTGGTCTACCCCGCGCTGCCCGGCCGCGTGACGCGCGTCGTGCGCGCGCATGCGGAGCTCGCGCGTCAGGGCGAGCCCGGCGCGATCTGCACGATCCCGTTGATCGAGAATCGGCGCTTCGTGGGCGCGCTGACCCTCGAGCGCCCGGCCGAGCGTCCCTTCGACGCGATGACGATCGATCTCTGTGAGGTGCTGGCGGCGGTGGCCGGGCCCGTGCTGGAAGTTCAGCGCCGGGACGATCGCTGGCTCGCCGTCAAGGCGGGCGACACGGCCTGGCGGCACCTCAAAGCGGTGATCGGCCCGCAGCGGACGGGGCTGAAGCTCGGCGTGGTGGCGTTCGCGGTGGTCGTCGCGCTCCTGGCCTTGGCCCGAGGCGAGTATCGCGTCTCGGCTCGCACGGTGATGGAAGCCCGCACGCGGCTGGCCGCGGTCGCGCCGTTCGCCGGCTACATCAGGGAGGCGCCGGCCCGCGCGGGTGACGTCGTGCGCCAGAATCAGCTCCTGGCCGTGCTCGACGACCGCGAGCTCCGGCTCGAGCGGCTGAAGTGGCTCAGTCAGAGCGAGCAGCTCGTCAGGCAGCGCGATCAGGCGCTGGCCCGGCGGGATGCCGCCGCGGTGCAGATCTTCGGGGCTCAAGTCGACCAGGCGCGCGCGCAGGTCGCGCTCCTCGACGATCAGCTCTCGCGAACGCGCGTGGTGGCGCCGTTCGACGGCAGCGTCGTGATCGGCGACCTGAGCCAGTCGATCGGCGCGCCGGTCGAGCGCGGGCAGGTGCTCTTCGAGGTCGCGCCGCTCGCCGACTATCGCGTCGTCTTGCAGGTCGACGAGCGTGACATCACCGACGTGGTCGTCGGCCAGCGCGGCGAGCTCCTGCTGACGGCGTGGCCCGCCGACGCCGTGCCGTTCACGGTCGAGACCATCACCCCGGTCTCGACGGCGCGTGAAGGGCACAACTATTTCCGTGTCGAGGCCAAGCTCGATCGCACGCCGGAGCGGCTGCGGCCCGGCATGGAAGGTGTCGGCAAGATCGCGGTGGGCCGCCGGCTCACGGCGTGGATCTGGACCCGACAGGCGATCGACTGGATCCGTCTGAAGGTGTGGGCATGGTCGCCGTGACGCGCGCGTGACCCAGCCGCTCTTCAGCGACTCCTGGTATCGGGTCGCGGCGCTCACGCCGCGGTTGCGCATGCACGCGCGCGTCCACCGCCACCAGTATCGCGGCCAGACGTGGTACATCGTCGAGGACCGCGCGAGCCAGCGATTTCTCCGGTGTACCCGCCAGGCGTACCTGCTGATCGGGCTCATGGACGGCCACCGCACCGTGCAGGAGCTCTGGCAGCTCGTGTGCGAGCGGCTCGGCGACCAGGCCCCGACGCAGACCGAGGTGATCCAGGTCCTCAGCCAGCTGCACGCCAACGACGTGCTCCAGTCCGACGTCCCGCCCGACACCGCCGAGCTCCTCCAGCGGTACGAGCGTCAGCAGCGGCGCCAGACTCTGGCGCGCGCGACGGGTCTCTTCTCGTGGAAGTTCCCGCTGGTCGACCCCGATCGGTTCCTGACGGCGACGGCGCCGCTGGTGCGGCCGCTGCTCGGCTGGGGCGGCACGATCGTCTGGCTCGCGGTCGTGCTGCCGGCGATCGCCCTCACCGCGATCTACTGGGGCGATCTCACGCGGGACATTCTCGACCGGTTGTTCTCCGCGCAGACGTTGATCATGTTCTGGCTGCTGTTCCCCGTGATCAAGGCGCTGCACGAGCTCGGCCACGCCTTCGCCACCAAAGCCTTCGGCGGCGAGGTGCACGACATGGGTGTCATGCTCCTGGTCGTCACGCCGGTTCCGTACGTCGACGCCTCGTCGGCCTCCGGGTTCCAGAGCAAGTGGCGCCGGATCCTGGTCGGCGCCGGCGGCATGCTCGTGGAGCTCTTCCTGGCTTCGCTGGCGCTCTATCTGTGGCTCAGCGTCGAGCCCGGCTTCGTGAGCGCGATCGCGTACAACACGATCGTGATCGCCGGGGTCACGACGCTCCTGTTCAACGCGAACCCGCTCCTGCGCTACGACGGCTACTACATCCTGGCCGACTTCCTGGAGATTCCGAATCTACGGCGCCGCGCCGACGCCTACCTGGGCTATCTCTGCGAGCGCCATCTGTTCGGCCGCCGCGAGGCCACGCCGCCGGTCGCGACCGCGGGCGAGCGCGCCTGGTTCGTCGCCTACGGCGTGGCGGCGTTTCTCTACCGCATGCTCGTCGTCGTCGCGATCCTGTCGTTCATCGCCGACCGGTATTTCTGGTTCGCGGTGTTCTGCCTCGCGGTGGCCGGCATCGCATGGTTCGGCGTCCCGCTGGCGAAGGGCGTGCGATTCCTCGCGGCCAGCCCGCGGCTGCGCAAGCATCGTCCGCGCGCCGTGGCGGCCACCGCGGCGGTGCTCGCCGGGATCGTCCTCCTCCTGGGCGTGGTGCCGGCGCCGTACCGGAGCGTGCTCGAGGGCGTGGTGTGGATCCCCGAGGAGTCGATCGTGAGGGCCGGCACCGAGGGCTTCATCCACGAGATCGTCGCCACGCCGGGCAAGCGGGTCGCGCGCGGTGAGGTTCTCGTGCGCCTGCGCGATCCCGAGATCACCACGCGCGCGGCGGTCTTGCAGGCGCGGGTGCGCGAGCTACAGGCGCGCTACGACGCGGAGAAGCCGGTGGATCAGGTGAAGGCCGGGATCGTGCTCGAGGAGCTCTCGTTCGCGCGCGAGGACGCCGCGCGCGCGTCGCAGCGCGCCGCGGAGCTCACGATCCGGAGCGGCACAGCCGGGACGTTCGTGGTGCCGACGCCCGAGGATCTGCCCGGGCGCTTCGTGAAGCAGGGCGAGCGCCTGGCCTTCGTCGTCGAGCTCGGGATCATCACGATCAGGACCGCGGTGCCGCAGGGCGCGATCGACCTCGTGCGCTTTCACACCCAGAGGGTCGAGGTGCGCATGGCCGAGCGATTGACCGACGTGACGCAGGGCGCGATCCGCCGCCTCGTTCCGGGAGCGACCGAGCAGCTGCCGACGACGGCGCTCGGCAGCGAGGGCGGCGGACAGATCGTCGTCGATCCGAGAGATCCCAAAGGCGTGACCGCCGTCCAGAAGGTCTTCCAGGTCGACATCGAGCTGCCGGCGTCGGCCGCGCGCCTGAACATCGGCGGCCGCGCCTATGTCCGCTTCGATCACGGCTGGCAGCCGCTCGCGGTGCAGTGGTATCTGGCACTGCGCCAGCTCTTCCTGGCGCGCTTCAATGTCTAGCCTCACGCTGCCCGCCGAGGCGTTGATCGGCGCGTATCCCGAGCGCGCCGAGGAGCAGGAGGGCTCGCTCGATCGCATGGCCGCCCGGCTGCTCGGTCCCGTGGCCCGCCGGCGTCGCGCGCGAGAGCGGTGGCGCCAGTTTCCCTCCCTCGTCGGCCGCTACGGCCGCGAGCTCAGGGCTCGGAGCGATGCGGAGCTCCTGGCGGGGGCGCAGACGATCGGCGGCGAGCTTCGCGTCGGCGGCTACACGGACGAGCTGGTGGCGCGAGCCTTCGCGGTGGTCCGCGAGGTGGCGAGCCGGACACTCGGTCAGCGCCACTTCAACGTCCAGCTGGTGGGCGGCCGGATCATGCTCGAGGGCATGGTGGCCGAGATGGAGACCGGCGAGGGCAAGACCTTGACGGCGACGCTCGCCGCGTGCACCGCCGCGCTCGCCGGGCTACCGGTCCACGTCATCACGGTCAACGACTATCTCGCGCGCCGCGACGCCGAGTGGATGGAGCCGATCTACCGCGGCGTCGGCCTGCGGGTCGGCGTCGTCACGCACGGCATGACGCACGCCGCCCGGCGCGCCGCCTACGAATGCGACGTGGCCTATGTCACGAACAAGGAAGTCGCGTTCGACTATCTGCGAGACCGGATCGCGATGGGCCCGCGCACGAGCCGCACCTTGCTGCAGCTCGAGCGGCTTGCGGGCGACGAGACGCGCCTGGGCAAGATGGTGCTCCGCGGCCTCAACTTCGCGATCGTGGACGAGGCCGACAGCGTGCTGGTGGACGAGGCGCGCACGCCGCTGATCATCTCCGCCGCCGGCGGCGGCTCGGCCGATGAGCGCCGCGTGTACAGCACAGCGCTCGCGGTGGCGGGCCGTCTGGTCACCGGGCGCGACTTCCTCGTCGATCCGCGCGATCGCGCCGTCCAGCTCACCGACGTCGGCGTGATCGAGCTCGACCAGCTGACCCAGTCGCTCGGTGGCGTCTGGGCGGCCCGCCGCCGCCGCGAGGAGCTGACGCGTCAGGCGCTGACTGCGCTGCACCTCTTCCAGCGAGACCGCCATTACGTGGTGCGCGATCGCAAGGTGCACGTGATCGATGAGTTCACGGGCCGGCTCATGTCCGATCGCTCGTGGGAGCACGGCCTGCATCAGCTCATCGAGGTCAAGGAACAGTGCCCACTGACCGCGCGCCACGAGCCCCTGGCGCGGATCAGCTATCAGCGTTTCTTTCGCCGCTATCTCCGGCTCGCGGGGATGACCGGAACCGCGCGCGAGACGGCAGCAGAGCTCTGGTCTGTCTATCGCCTGGCGGTGGTACCGGTGCCGACGAATCGGCGGCTTCAGCGGCGCGGCGCCGCCGATCGCGTCTATCCGACGGCGGACGCCAAGTGGGAGGCGCTCGTGCGCCGGATCGCCGGGCTTCACGCGAAGGGACGGGCGATCCTGATCGGCACGCGCTCCGTGTCGGCGTCCGAGCATCTGAGCGCGCTCCTCGCCGCGGCGGGCCTTCAGCACCGCGTCCTGAATGCGCGCCAGGACCAGGAAGAGGCCGACATCGTCGCCGGCGCGGGCGAGCCCGGGCGCATCACGGTCGCGACGAACATGGCCGGCCGCGGGACCGACATTCGCCTCGCCCCCGGCGTCGCCGACCAGGGCGGGCTTCACGTGATCGCGACCGAGCGCCACGAGGCCCGTCGGATCGATCGCCAGCTTGCCGGACGCTGCGGCCGGCAGGGCGACCCGGGCTCCCACGAGGCGTACGTGTCGCTCGAGGACGAGATCGTGGCCGTGTACGCGGGCTGGATCGATCGGCGGCTGGCGGGCTTCG
>DATEMW010000134.1:0-6394 GCA_035275385.1 Candidatus Methylomirabilota bacterium
CGGAGCGTCGCGATCTCCCGCGAGCGCTCCGAAACCGCCGAGTACATCGTGTTCAGCGCGCCGAAGACCGCGCCGATACCCATCACGACCGCGACGATCGAGCCCAGCACCGTGATCAGGGTCGTGAGCTGGCGCGACTGCTTGGCGTAGTAGTCGATCTCGCGGTCGATCTGCACCGTCACGCGCGGATCGGCGGTGAGCGCGTCCTTGAACCCGGTGAGCGCCTCCGCCGAGGTCAGCCGCGCGGTCGCCGACTGGAACATGTTCAGCGGGCGCTGATAGACCTGGCGCAGCACGCTGTAGTCGCACCAGAGCTCGGAGTCGTACGCGGTCCCGCCGCTGTCGAAGACGCCCACGACGGTCCACGTGCCGCCGCCGAACTTGACGGTCTGGCCGAGCTCGAGGCCGTCATAGGCTGCCGAGACGTTGCGTCCGACCAGGAGCTCGCTGAGCCCGGGCTGAAAGGCGCGGCCCGCGACGATCTTCACGGTGGGCCGGACCGCGAGCGCCTTGAGCGAGACGCCGCGGACCTGGGCGTTGCCCTCGGTGCCGCGGCCCTTCAGCGGAAACGACGCGATCACGACCACCTCGGGGCTCACCAGCGGCCCCGCGCCGCCCTCGCGCACGACGCCGGGCGCGTCCTCGACGACCCGCACTTGCTCGAGCATCACGCTGCTGTCCATCTCGGACGTGGCGCCCGCGCGGCGCACGATCGCGTTGCGCTCCGAGCCGGACGCCATCAGGGTCGCCTCGAACCCGCGGGCGAGCGACAGCATGGCCACGAAGACGCCGACGGTACCCGCGATGCCGAGCACGGCAACCACGGTCGAGGTCCAGCGCGCGCCGAGGCTTCGGACGTTGTAGACGATCGGGATCGTCACGTCAGATCCGCCTGAGCGCGTCGACCACGCGCAGCCGGCTGGCCGAGAATGCCGGCAGGATGCCCGCCGCGAACCCCACCGCCAGCGCCAGCGCGAGCCCGGTCACGATCGACTGGGGCGACACGTAGAAGAAC
Source organism: Candidatus Methylomirabilota bacterium (assembly GCA_035275385.1). Lineage (GTDB taxonomy): Bacteria > Methylomirabilota > Methylomirabilia > Rokubacteriales > CSP1-6 > AR31. Next base: position 1,016 of record DATEMW010000134.1, read on the forward strand.
GGCAGCAGGCCGCCGGTGGGATCGCCGCGCAGGGTGAAGAGCTTCGCCAGCCCGAGGCCGACGGCGCCGCCGACCAGCGCTACGGCCATCGTCTCGATGATCACCAGCGCCAGCACGAAGCCGTCCCCGAAACCGACCGCCTTCAGCACGGCCAGCTCGCGGGTGCGCTCGCGCACGGCGATCGCCATCGTGTTGCCGGTCACCAGCAGCAAGGTGAAGAACACGACGCTGCCGACGCTCATGATCAGGAGCTGGATGTTGCCCATCTGCTTCACGAACGAGGCGGCGAACGCCTTCTCGGTGTCGGTCTTGGTCTCGGTCGGCGAGTTGGCGAATTGCTCGTCGATCACCTTGACGAGGCGTGGCGCGTCGTCGGGGTTGGCGATGCGGATCACGTACCAGCCGACCAGGCCCTTGGTGAAGGTCTTGCGCTCGTCGAGGTAGTCCCAGCGGAACCAGAACTGCGTGGTGTCGTCCTGCACGCGGCGGCCCTTGTAGACGCCGCGGATGTTGAACTCCCAGGCACCGGGAAAGATCGTGCCCTTCACCGGGATGCGGTCACCGAGCTTCCAGTTGAAGCGCTCCATCAGCGCCTCGCCGACGACCGCGCCCTCCTTGTCCGTGAGAAACGCCTGCCACTGATCGTCGGGCACGACGAACTCGGGATACATCTCGCGATACTTCTCGCGGTCGATCGCGAACTGTGGAAAGAAGTTGCGCTCGTCCTGGTAGACGCCGCCGAACCAGTTCGCGAACGTCACGCCGGTCACGCCGGGGATTCGCGCGATCCGATCGCGATAGGCCAGCGGGAGCGGCTGGATGATCGACACGCGGTTGAGCACGACCAGGCGATCGACGCCGGCCACGTCGACGCCTTGCTTGAAGGCGCCGTCGACCGCCGCCAGGATCCCGAACAGAAAGAGCGCGACCGCGAACGAGCCGGCGGTCAACGCCGTGCGCGTCTTCTTGCGGAACAGATTGCTCACGATCAGATGCAGGTACTTCATCGCCGCGCTCCACGCACCGCGCGTTGACTCTCCGTGACGGGCTTCCTACGATGCCGACGCGTCGCGCGACGCGCATCGATGGTGTGCGTGTAGTGAACCCGGGAAGGAGGCACCACATGGCTAGGTGGCTCGTGCTTCTCGCAGTGCCCCTCTGGCGCGCGTTCGACGCGCACATCGGTGCGGCACACACGATCCAGTTCCGCACCGACCTGCAGCAGTTCATCGGCGCGCCGTACGACGAGTGGCTCTACTCGGCCCAGCGTCACTGACGCTCGTGTCGTCACTGACCTCGGCCCGCCGCCGCGGCCTCGACGAGCACGCCCTTCTCCAGATGGAGGACGGTGCGTGCGCGCTCCGCGGCGAGCGGGTCGTGGGTGACCATCAGCGCGGTCTTTCCTTGATCCCGGACGAGGCGGTCCAGGAGATCCAGCACCTCGTCGGCGCTCTTGCGGTCGAGATCGCCGGTGGGCTCGTCGCAGAGGAGAAAGGTCGGATCGGCCACGATCGCCCGCGCGATTCCGACACGCTGCTCCTGCCCACCCGAAAGCTGCCGCGGATAGTGGCGCATGCGATCGGCCAGGCCGACGACCTCTAGCGCCGTCTCGACGTGGCGGCGGCGCTCCGTCTTCGACAGGTTGGTGAGCAGGAGCGGCAGCTCCACGTTCTGAAACGCGGTGAGCACGGGGATCAGGTTGTACATCTGGAAGACGAAGCCGACGTGGCGCGCGCGCCACGCGGTCAGCTTGCTGGCGGACATGTGCGTCAGCTCGTCGCCCGCGACGGTGACGCTGCCGGCCGAGGGCACGTCGAGCCCGCCGAGCAGATTGAGCAAGGTCGTCTTGCCGGAGCCGCTCGGGCCCATGAACGCGACGAAGTCGCCCGCGTCGACGTCGAGGTTCAATCCCTGCAGCACGTGGATCTCCTCGCCGCCGCGCCGATAGGTCTTGCCGAGCCCGCGCGCTCGGATCAGACTCTTGCCGTCCCCGCGACCGTCGATACGAACCATCGAAGCTCCTCGTGTTTGGACGCGCGTCGGCCGACAAGGGATGCCGCCGGCCGTGAGCTCGCCGCTCCGGTTGGCTATTTCTTCACGCGCACGGACTGGCCGTCGCGCAGCTGCTTGGCGCCGGTCGTGACGACCTGATCGCCGTCCGAGAGGCCGGCGACGACTTCGTGCTCGTTGCCCCGCACCTGGCCGAGCCGCACCGCTCGCCGCTCGACTCGCCCGTCGCGGTGCACGAACACCGCCGTCGTGCCGCCCTCGTCGACGAGCGCGGCGCGCGAGACCAGCACGCGGCCCGCGCCCTCGGCCACGCTGCGCTCCTCGCCCAGGAACGTGACCTTGACGCCCATGTCGGGCAGGATGCGCGGATCGAGGCGATCGAACGTCGCGCGCACCTTGACGGTCGCCTTCTGGCGGTCGGCGGTCGGGATCACGGTACGTACCTTGGCGGGGATCTGCCAGTCGGGATACGCGTCGAGCACGGCGGAGACCGGCTGCCCGGTTTTCACCCTCGCGATGTAGGACTCGTTGACGTCCACCTCGATCTCGAGCGAGGCCATGTCGACGATGGTCGCGATGCCCGTGCGGGTGAATCCGCCACCGGCGGACACCGGCGACACCATCTCGCCGCGCTGCGCGTCCTTGGAGACCACGATGCCGCCGAAGGGCGCGCGCACCGTGCAGTTGTCGAGGTCCTGCTGGGCGACCTTCACGCGGGCCTCCCCGGCGGATACCTGCTCGCGCGCCAACACGATCCGCGCCTTGAAGCTGTCCACCGCCATCTTGGCCTGGTCGCGGTTCTGCTCTGCGACGAGCTGCTTGTCCCAGAGCGCTTCGATCCGCTTGAGCTCGCGCTCGGCATTCTCGAGATTCACGTGCAGGTCACCCAGGGTCGCCGCGGTCGCGGCGCGCTCCGCCTGGGCCGAGATGAGCCGGGCGCGCGCGTCTGAATCGTCGAGCTTCGCCAGGACCTGGCCGGGCTCGACCTGCATGCCCTCGTCGACGTAGATCTCGTTGACGCGCGCCGTGATCTTGGCGGCAATGGTGGCCCGCTGGCGCGGTGTCACGTAGCCGCTGGCGTTCAAGAGCGCCGCGCGGCCGCCCTTGTCGGCGCGCACGGTCGCCACTTCGACCTCGGGCGCGCGCTCTCGCAGCGCAAAGAACAAGCCCGCCGCGCCACCGAGCACCACGACGAGCGCGACGACGAGCGCGCGCCAGCCTACTCGCCGCGGGCTTCGTCGGGCGTGCTCGTCGATTCGCAGAGCCGAAAGGTCGGGGCCGCTCATGGTTCCAGGGTAGCAAGTCCTCGCGCGTCATGCCGCCGAGAGAGAGACTCGGATACTCTACCCAGGGAGGCGCCGCGTGAACCAACCGTCCGCTCTGGTGCGTCTGGTCCTGGTGCATCTGGACAAGCTGGTGCGGCTGGGCGTGTCGCGCGAGGCGCTCCTGCGCGAGGCCAAGATCGACGAGCGACAGCTCACCGATCCCGACGGGCGAATCGCGCTGGCCGCCGTCGCCCGTCTCTTTCGCGCCGCCGACGCGCAGATATCCGATCCGGCGTTCGGCCTTCGCGTGGGCGCCGAGACGCCGGTGCGGGAGTGGGGGCTGGTCGGTTACGCGATGGCCTACAGCGCCACCCTGGGCTCAGCGCTCAACCGCTTCGCCCACTATAGCCGGGTCATGTCGGACGCCCTGGTCGTTCAGCTCGACGCCGAGCGGGACGCCACCTGGGTGCGCCTGGACGTACAGCCCGCCCTGCGGGCCTTCCGGCCCGCCGTCGACATGCGCCTTGCCGGGCTGCTCGCGGCGTGCCGCGAGATTACGGCCGCGCCGGTGACGCCGCTCCTCACCCAGCTCTCGTATCGGCATCCAGGCGACGTCAAGGAGCACGAGCGGCTCTTCGGCTCACCGCTCGAGTTCGGCGCCCTCGCCTCGTCGTTCCTCCTGCGCACCGAGGACCTCGCGCGGCCGGTCGCGTTGGCCGACAAGACGCTGGTCAGCTATCTGGAGACCCTGGCCGACCAGGTGCTCGCGGCGGTCGGCGCCGAGCAGACGCTCCGCGAGCGAGTGCGACGGGCGCTGTGGGCCGAGCTGAGCGACAGGCCGCCTACGATCGACGTCATCGCTCGAACGCTCGGGATGAGCGCGCGCACCTTGCAGCGACAGCTCAGCCGGGAACGGACGACGTTCGCCGCGCTCCTGACGGAGCTTCGCCGCGAGCTGGCGCCGGCACTGCTGCGTGACGGCCGCCACGGCGTGTCCGAAGTCGCGTTCCTGCTCGGCTACGAGGATCCCAGCGCATTCCGGCGGGCGTTCAAGCGCTGGTTCGGCCGCTCGCCCCGATCGCTGCGCGCTTCCGCAGACGCCGCGGGCTGATCACCGGTCCTCTGTCGCGCGGTGGCGGGCTCGGCGCGAAATTTGTCGCGCGCGACCCCGATCAATCGCTCGCCCACTCGTTAGCATCATACGAGTATGGCGGGCGCACCGATCGCAGAGCTTCGAGGCATTCACGTGCTGGTCATCGACGACGACCAGCTTGCGCGCCACTTCCTCCGGTCGGTGCTCGAGTTCTCGGGCGCGATCGTCACCGCCGCCGGGGCCGCCGACGCCTTGCGGGCGGCGCTGATCGCTGACGTCATCGTGTGCGATCTCGCATCCGCCGAAGCCGCGGGGAACGAGTTCATCAGCCAGCTCCAGCAGCTGCACGTGCGGCTCGGCCGCACCGTGCCGGCGATCGCGATCGTGCCGTCCGGAACGCGAAGCACGCGGGTCCGCGCGGCCGGCTTCCAGCTTCACCTGATGAAGCCGGTCGACGGCGACGAGCTGCGGGCGGCGGTGCTGGAGATGGCCCGCCGCTGACGCGCCTCAGAGCGCGATCAGTCCCTGCCGCAGCGCGAACGTGACCGCCTCGGTGCGGCTCCCCGCCCCGAGCTTGGCCAGGATCGCCGCGACGTGAAACTTCACCGTCTGGCTCGAGATCGCCAGACGGCCGGCGATGAGCCGGTTGCTCAGCCCTTCGGCCAGCGCCTCTAAAATCTCCTGCTCGCGCGGCGTCAGCGCGGCCGGGCCCTTCGTCTGGGGCGCGCGGGCCGCCCTCGAGCTTCTCAGCGCCTCCGGATGGAGCACGACGAGCTTGGCCCTCACGGCGTGAATGGCCGTCGCGAGCTCCTCGGCCGTCGCGTCGGCGCGAAGCACGGCCCGGACGCCCGAGCGTCGCGCCTGAGCCGTCCACGCGGCGGACGGGTCCACGGCGAGCAGCACCACGGCCTCGACGCTCGGCACTCCTCGGAGCAGGTCCAGCGCCCGCGCCGTCTCGGCCGGCTCGAGCGCCAGCACGACGATGGCGCCGCGGTGCTCGTCGAGGCGCCG
>DATEMW010000135.1:0-12818 GCA_035275385.1 Candidatus Methylomirabilota bacterium
AGGGCGGTCTCGAGCTGTTCCGCGGTGATCGCCTTGGACTTGACGAGGAGCTCGCCCAGCCGCGAGCGGCGCCGGTGACGGTCGAGGACCGACAGGAGCTGGCTGCGCGTGATGACCTTCTGGGCGACGAGGATCTCGCCCAGCAGCATGTACTTCTTCGACTCGCTCTGAATCCGCAACGCCTTCTGGATCTCGGCGGGGGTGGCGAGCCCTTCGGCCACGAGCAGGTCGCCGAGGCGCACCGCGATCGCCTGACGGCGAACCGGGCCGCTTCGGATGGGGAGCACGCCGCCGCCGTTGAGCGCAATCAGTCGAGGGGCATCGATTTCGGAACGCGTCGCAGGAGTCATGAACGAATGGGAAAAGCAACGGGAGTGCCACGGCACGTCGTACGCCAACCGCGTGAAAAAATTCGAGTACGACTTCCGGAACCGCGCACGCCGACGAAGATGCGCTGGTCGATATCGTGCCGCTGGTAGGTTTCGCGTCGCCGCGCGGGTATCATCGCGATTACATGTCCGATGCCCGCCGCCGGCAGGGCTGGGTGGTGGTAGGCGCGTGCTCCCTCGCCATGTTCGGCGTCTGGAACTCGTACGCGGGGTTCGGCGTCTTCCTTCCGGTATTGACCAGCGAGTTCGGTTGGAGCCGCGGGGCGATCTCCGTCGCGCCGTCCCTGAACCTGATCATCGGCGGGCTGATCGCCTTCGTGATCGGCGCGGCCAGCGATCGGTACGGCCCCCGGCTCATCCTCACGGCGAGCGCCGTACTCGTCGGCGCCCTCTTCGCGCTGGCGTCGCGGATCGATGCGCTGTGGCACCTCTACGCGGTCTTCGGCGTGCTCCTCGGCATCGCGATGTCGTCGGTGTACCTGGTGCCGACGACGACGGTGTCGCGGTGGTTCGTCGAGCGGCGCGGTCTGGCGCTGGGCATCATGCTGGCCGGACTGAACCTCGCGTTCGTCACGGGCCCCCGCCTCTCGGCCTTCATGATCGAGCGAGTCGGCTGGCGGGCGACCTATCTCGTCCTCGGCGCGCTCGTCTGGATCCTCGCCATTCCGGGCAGCCTGCTCACACGCTTTCCTCCCGAGCACTCGGATCCGGCCGCGCGGAAAGAAGCCGCGCACGGCTCGACCGGCGCGACCTTGCGCGAGGCGCTCGCCGATCGCCGCCTGTGGCTTCTGGTCACCGCGTGGATGCTGCTCGGGTTCAACCAGATGATGATGTCGATCCATCTGGTGTCGTTCGTGAAGGATCAGGGCGTCACGCTCGAGCGTGCGTCGCTGGCGCTGACCATCCTGGGCACCGGCACGATCGCCGGCCGGATCCTCGTCGGCATCGCGTCGGATCGAATCGGCACCAAGCCGATGTTCTGGGTCTGTCTGACCCTCCAGATCACGGCACTCCTGTCGATCATGGCCGGGCCGTCGCTCTCGGTCCTCGATGTGGTGCTGTTCTGGATGGGGCTCGCCGCGGCGGGGAGCGACACGACTGTGGTGAAGGGTGCGGTCGAGACGTTTGGCGTGCGGGCCATCGGCGCGGTGATGGGGGTCTTGAGCCTGGGCTGGCGCTGCGGGGCCGCGCTCGGGCCTACCACCGCCGGCTTCATGTACGACGCGACGGGCACCTACTTACCCGCATTTGCCATGGCCGCGGCCGGGCTGGTGCTGAGCTCCGCCTTTTTCACCTTCGGGACCGCGACCTCGGGCAGGTCGCGGCGCGGCTACTTGTAGAGGATGTCCTTGAGCTTCGCCAGCAGCGCGGGCTCGAGCGCGAACGCCTCGGCGACCATCTTCTCGAGCTCCTCGGCCGTGGACGGATCCAAGGTGAGCTTCGCCTTCTCGATCTCGGCCAGGAACGCCGGGTCCTTCAAGGTGTCCTGAAACGCCTTGCGCAAGCTCAGCACACGGTCCTTCGGCGTGCCCGGCGGCAGCGCCAGCGGCCGTGCGAACGCAGCCGCGTTCTGGATGCCGACCTTGATGAGCTGACGGGCCTCTTGAGTCTTGGCGAGGTTGATGGCGAGCGGGACCCGAGCCAGATCGGGAAACGGTCTGGCACTCGTTTGTAGGACTGCGACGACTTCACCCGAATCGAGCGCGCCGCGCCAGGTCGAGCGCATCGACTCCCAGGACCAGCAGGCGCCGGCCACTTCGCCGGACGAGGCCGCCAGCCGGATCTCGGCCGTTCCCTTGTAGCCGGAGACGAGCTGGATCGGCAGACCCAGCGCGATTTTCAGAATCCGCGCATTCGCGTCGGGCGTGCCGCCCGGCGCGACGCCGCCGAGCTTGACCGGGGTCTTCGACGCCATCCATTGCTCGACGGATGTGACGCCGCTCGCCTTGGTCAAGGCGCACACGGCGTCCTCGCCCATCGGGGCGCCGATGAGCTCGAACTTTCTCGCGTCGAACTCGATCCCCGGCTGGCCCAGCGCCTGTCCCAGGAAGAGCGCGCCGTTGAAGTGTCCGATCGTGAGGCCGTCGGGCTTCGCGACGCGATAGAGGTGGTTCGCGGAGATCAGGCTTCCGGCGCCGGTCATGTTCTCCACGACCATCGTGGGATTGCCGGGAATGTGTCGGCCCATGTGGCGCGCGATCACCCGTGCGTAGGTGTCGAACCCGCCGCCGGGCGCGAACCCGACGATGACACGCACGGTCTTGCCCTCGTAGAACGACTGCGCGCGGGCCGTGCCGCCGCCCGCGACCAGCACGATCGCCAGGGTCGAGAGCGCGAGAAGGCGTGAGCCCATGATGCGGGAATCTATCACGGCGACGCGATGCGAGCGGGCTCGGCGCCGACGCCGGCCAGCGCCAGTTCCTCGGCCCGATGACAGCGCACGAGGTGCCCGACATCGATCTGCCGGAGCGGCGGCGACTCGGTCCGACACACGTCCGTGGCGAACGGACAGCGCGGATGGAAGTAGCAGCCGCCCGGAGGGCTCGCGGGGTTGGCGACCTCGCCGGCCAGCGCGACGTCGCCGCTCGGCGCGTGAGGGTCGGGCACCGGCACGGCGCGCATCAGCGCCGCCGTGTACGGATGGCGCGGGCGGCGGAAGATCGCGTCGGCGGAGGCCAGCTCCACGAGCTGGCCGACGTACATCACGGCGACTCGATCGCTGATGTGCTTGACCACCGCCAGGTCGTGGGCCACGAAGAGCATGGTCAGGTGAAGGCGCGTCCGAAGCTCGAGCAAGAGATTCAGCACCTGCGCCTGCACCGACACGTCGAGCGCCGACACCGGCTCGTCGGCGACCACGAGTCTGGGCTCGGTCGCCAGCGCCCGCGCGATGCCGATCCGCTGGCGCTGGCCGCCGGAGAACGCGTGCGGGAACCGGTGCATGTGCTCGGGGCGCAGGCCGGTCAGCTCCAGCAGCGCGGCGACGCGATCGAGCCGGATGCGGCGATCGCGCACGCCGTTGACCAGGAGCGGCTCGCCGACGTTGTCGAAGACGGTCATCCGCGGATTCAGCGAGCCGAAGGGATCCTGAAAGACCATCTGGATCTGCGGGCGCAGGGAGCGCAGCTGCCCGCGGGAGAGCGGGGCCAGATCGACGACACGGCCGTCGGCCGACCGGAACAGGATCTCGCCGCTCGTGGGCGCGATCGCGCGCAGGATGCAGCGCGCGGTGGTCGTCTTACCGCAGCCCGACTCGCCGACGAGTCCCAGCGTCTCGCCCTCGCTCACCGTGAAGCTCACGTCGTCGACCGCGGCCACCGCGCCGACGATCTTGCGGTTCCATCCGCGCCGGATCGGGAACGACTTGCTCAGGCGACGGACCTCGAGCAGCGGGGCCGCGGCGCTCACGGCTCCACCGCCGCGTCTTGATGGTAGAGAAAGCAGCTCGCGAGCTGACCGGGCCCGACCGGTCCGAGCGCCGGCGCACGCGCCGAGCACACGCCGGGGATCGCGTCTGGACAGCGCGGATGAAAGGGGCACCCGCTCGGGCGCCCGAGCGGGTGGGGGATCGAGCCGGCGATGGTCGGCAGCAAGGTGCGCGGCGCCACGTTCACGCTCGGGATCGACTTCAGGAGTGCCCGCGTGTACGGGTGCTTCGGCGCGTGGAAGATCTGCTCGACCGGGCCCTGCTCCATCACACGCCCGAGATACATCACGACCACGTAGTGGGCCATCTGCGCGATCACGCCGAGGTCGTGGGTGATGAACACGATCGCGGTGCCGTGCCGGCGCTGCAGGTCGCGCAGCAGATTCAGGATCTGCGCCTGCGTCGTCACGTCGATGGCCGTGGTGGGCTCGTCCGCGATCAGGAGCCGCGGCCGGCACGACAGGGCCATCGCGATCATCGCCCGCTGGCGCAAGCCCCCCGAGAGCTGCCACGAGTACGCGTCGACGCGCTCGTCGGGCATCGAGATGCCCACGCTGCGGAAGAGATCGACCGTCATCGCGCGCGCCTCGTTCCGCGACAGGCGCGGGCCCGCCGGCCGCCACTGGCGCTCGTGCAGCTGCAGCGCCTCGATGACCTGCTCGCCGACCGAGTGCACGGGGCTGAACGCGGCCATGGGCTCCTGGGGGATCAGCGCGATCTCGGCGCCTCGGATCGCGCGCAGCTCGGCGCCTCGTGGCGAGAGTTGCGCCAGGTCCACCGGCGGCTGGGAATCCTTCTGGAAGAGGATCTGGCCCCCGACGATGCGGCCCGGCGGCTCGACGATCTGGAGGATGGCCTTCGTCGTCACGCTCTTGCCGCAGCCGCTCTCGCCGACGATCCCGACGACGCGGCCGGGCTCGACGTCGAAGCTGACACCGTCGACCGCGCGCACCAGGCCCTCGTCGAGGAAGAAATGGACCCGCAGGTCCTTGACGCGAAGGACCGGCACCGTCACTGGCTGTACGGGTCGGCGGCGTCGCGCAGGCCGTCGCCGACCAGGTTGAAGGCGAGCACCGAGAGGATGACCACGGCGCCGGGGACGAGGAGCCACGGCGCCAGCGCCACGGTCTGGATGTTCTGAGCCTCCTGCAGGAGCACGCCCCAGCTGATCGCGGGCGGCCGGATCCCGAGGCCGAGGAACGAGAGCGACGTCTCGTTGATGATCATGGCCGGGATCGCGAGCGTGCTGGTCGCGATGATGTGCGAGAGGAACGTCGGCACCATGTGGCGGACGATGATCCGGCGCCGACTGGCCCCCGCCAGCTCGGCCGCCAGCACGAAGTCCTCCTCGCGGAGCGCCAGGAACCGGCCGCGGACCTCGCGCCCGAGCGTCGTCCAGCCCACCAGCGACAGGATCACCGTGATCGCGAAGAACACCTGCTGCGGCGACCAGTCGCGCGGCAGCGCCGCGGTGAGCGCCAACCAGATCGGGATCGTCGGCAGCGATTGCAAGAGCTCGATCAGCCGCTGGATGACGGCGTCGACGGGCCCGCCGAAGTAACCCGAGATGCCGCCGAGCAGGACGCCGAGCACGATCGAGAACGTCACGGCGGTCAGCCCGATCGTCATCGAGGTCTGAGTGCCGTGCACCAGGCGAGACCACTGATCACGCCCAAGGCGATCGGTGCCGAGCAGGTGCAGCCGGTCGCGCCCCTCGGCGGCGGTGCCGAGCAGGTGGATGCGCGTCGGGACGACGCCGAGCAATCGGTAGGGATAGCCCGTCACGAAGAAGCGGACCGGGATGCGGCGGCTCTCGTCGACCCGCCACTCCATGCGCAGGGTCGTCGGATTGCGCTTGCCGACGACGTCGGGAACCCAGAGGGCCGGCCGCCACCCTTCGAAGAGATGCAGACGCTGGATCGGGATGAACGCCAGGCGCGCTTCGGTAGCCTCGGGATCCTGCGTGCTGAAGAAGTCCGGGCACAGCACGACCAGGTAGAGGGCGATCAGCACGAGCGCGCTCGCGAGCGCCAGACGATGCTTGCGAAACCGCCACCAGACCAGCCGCCAGTTCGAGGCGACCGATACGCGGTCTTCGGCGGTCGCCGGTACCGCGGACGCGAGCACGCTCATCTCATCCCTCTTCGAGCCTGATCCGCGGATCGAGCCACGCGAGCAGGATGTCGGAGATCAGCGTGCCGACGATCGTGAGGAAGCAGTAGATGAGCAGGATGCTCCCGGCGAGGTACATGTCCTGGTTGATCAGGGCACGAAGCAGCAGCGGACCGATGTTGGGCAGGTTCATGACCGTCGCCACGATCAAGCTGCCGGAGAAGAGCGCGGGCAGATACCACCCGATCGTGCTCACGAGCGGGTTCAGCGCCAGGCGCGCCGGGTAGCGCACGACCAGCCGCCACTCCGACAGCCCCTTCGCGCGCGCGGTGGTGACGTACGGCTTGTTGAGCTCGTCGAGCAGGTTGGCGCGCATCACGCGCGTGAGCCGTGCGGTGCCGGCGACGCCGAGCACGACCGCCGGGAGCCAGACGTGACTCAGGAGATCGAGCACGCGCGCGAGGCTCCACGGCGCCTCCACGAACTCGGGCGAGAAGAGGCCGGTCACGGACATGCCGAAGTAGGCGAAGGCGCCCCACATGAGAACGAGCGCCAGCATGAAGTTCGGCGTCGCGACGCCGACGTAGTTGACGACGGTCAAGAGATAGTCGACGACCGAGCGCGGGTGCATCGCGGAGTAGATGCCGGCCGGAATCGCGACGACCCACGTGAACACGAACGACAGCAGCGCCAGGACCATCGTCAGCACCAGGCGCTCGCCGATGAGCTCGGCGTTCGGCCGCTGATACTCGAGCGAGAGGCCGAGGTTGCCCTTGGCCAGGTTCTCGATCCAGCGCAGGTACTGGATCCACACCGGGCGGTCCAGGCCGTACTCGCGCCGGAGCGCCTCGACCTGCTCGGCGTTGATCGAGCTGCCCGACGAGGCGAGCGTCGCCACGTAGGTCGTGAGGAAGTCGCCCGGCGGGGCCTGGACGATCGCGAACACGACCACCGAGAACAGGAACAGCAGCGCCGGCAGGAGAACGAGCCGCTTCAGGACGTATCGGGTCATCGGCGCCCTATATTCGCACGGCGCTGGGGAGGGCTTGACAGAACCGAACGGTCGTACTATTTTGGATTCGCGATGGCAACGGCAAACAGGGCTCCCGCGAGGGCGCGCGCCGCCTCCAAGGGCGAGCAGACGCGCGAGGCGATCCTGGCCCACGCGCTCGGCCTCGCGACGCGCATCGGCTTCGAGGGGCTCACGATCGGACGGCTCGCCGACGATCTGAAGATGTCCAAGAGCGGGCTCTTCGCCCATTTCCGCTCCAAGGAAGCGCTCCAACTCGAGATCTTGAAGATGGCCGGCGGCCGCATGATCGAGTCGGTCGTCAAGCCCGCGCTCTCCGCGCCCCGCGGCGAGCCGCGCGTGCGGGCCCTCTTCGAGCGCTGGCTCGCGTGGGAGCAATCGCCGAGCTTGCCGGGGGGCTGCCCCTTCATGGCGGCCTCGTTCGAGCTCGACGACCGGCCCGGGCCGGTCCGTGACTACGTCGTCCAGAACCTGCGCGACTGGATGGACACGCTCGCCGGCGCGGCGCGCATCGCCGTCAGCGAGGGCCACTTCCGCGCCGATCTCGACTGTGAGCAATTCGCCCACGACTGTCAGGGAATCGGGCTCGCGTTCGTCCACGCGTCACGTCTGATGCGCGACCCCAAGGCCCGCGCGCGTGCGGCCAGCGCCTTCGAGGCGCTGCTGGCCGCCGGCCTCGCGCCTGGCCGTCGCCGCTAACCGAGAAAGGAGAACCGCTGTGACCGACCGGGAATACCTCGACATGGAGAAAAGCACGATCGTTCGATCTTCGAAGGATTCACGACTGCTGCCGATCGTCAGGACCGCGCATCGCGTCCTCTCAGCGGCCGCGCCCGCGCTCGCGGCCCGCCGTGCCGCCCGGCTCTTCACGACGCCGCCGCCCGTGCGGCGCCCGTCCGCGGAGATCGATTTGCTCGGCACGGCGCGTGCGCGTCCGATGCACGTCGGCGGGCGTCGCGTCGAGACCTACACGTGGGGCGCCGGACCCGCGGTGCTCCTGGTCCACGGCTGGGGCGGGCGAGGTGCCCAGCTCGGCTCGTTCGTCGGCCCGCTCGTCGCGCGCGGCTTTTCGGTCGTGGCGTTCGACGCGCCCGGGCACGGCGCATCCGAGCTTGGTACCGTGACGATCCCCGAGATCACCGACGCGATTCGCGCGGTGGCCGATTCGCGCGGGCCGCTCGCCGCGCTGATCGCGCACTCGATCGGCGCGACGGCTGCCGTGCGCGCCCTGTGGGACGGCCTCGACGCCGGCGCGGTGGTTCTCGTCGGGCCCTCCGCCGATCTCACGACGCCGGCGCTTCGCTTCAGCGAGACGCTCGGTTTTTCCCGCGACGTCCGCGAGCGCATGCATCGTGTGATCGAGGAGCGCGTCGGCCGATCCTGGTCGGTCTTCGACGCGCTCGAGCTCGCGCCGGGGTTGACGGTGCCGGCGCTGGTGGTCCACGACCGCGGCGACGCGGAGGTCCCGTGGCAGCACGGCGCGGCGCTGGCGCGAGCGTGGCGGGGGAGCGAGATGCTGATGACCGAAGGGCTCGGTCATCGGCGGATCCTGCGCGACCCCGACGTCGTGGCGGCGGCAGTCGCGTTCGTCGCCGCGCGCACGGCCGAGCGCGGGATCGCCGCGACGGTCGACGCCGACCCTCAGGCGACGCCGCTCGAGATCCTGATGGCCGGGTGAGCGCGAAGGCGGTCTACGGCAGGGCCAGAACCGCGGCGCGGAGCTCCGCGATATGGGCCGCCCGCACGGGCCCGGCGGCCAACGTCGCGTCGGAGAATGTCGGCGGCGTGCGCTGAGCGGCCTGGTAGGCCTCGATCAACGCCGTACGCATCTGCGTGACGTGGAGCGCCCTGACGGCGGTGACGCGCGGGACGATGACGGGATCGGTCCACGCGAACGCCGAAAGCGAGCGCCGGGCCCGCGCGCGATCGATCGCGACCCTGAGCTCGGTCAGGTGCACTGCCTTGATGATCGTGCTGCGCGCGACGAGCGGATCATCGACGAACGAGCCGCCGAACGTGGTCGTGAACCCGGCGGTAACCGACCGGAACGCGGTCATCGTCGTCGTGCAGATGGCGGCGGCGCCGGAGCAGGCGCCGCTCCAGCCGGTGAACGTCGCGCCCGCGCTCGCGACGGCAGTCAACGTGACGACCGTATGCGGCGCGTAGCCGGCGGTGCACGTCGGCCCGCAATTGATGCCGGCGGGGATGCTCGTGACGGTGCCCGGCCCCGACGTCGTCACGGTCAAGTTGAAGAATTGCTGGATGAAGGTGGCGGTGACCCCGGTGTTCGTGGCGAGCGTGACGACGCACGTCCCGGTGCCCGAGCAGCCGCCACCGCTCCAGCCCCCGAAGCTCGAGCCGACGTCGGCCTGCGCGGTGAGGGTCACGCCCGTGCCGGGCGCGAAGCCCGCTGTGCAGGTCACCGGGCAGCCGATGCCGCTTGGCGTGCTCGTGATCGTGCCGCCGCCGTTGCCGGCTCGCGACACGGTGAGCGAGACGGTCGGCACGGTGAAGGTTGCACTGACCGTCGTGGCCGCGGTGACCGTCACGACGCAGGTGCCGGCGCCCGAGCAGCCGCCCCCGCTCCAGCCCGCGAAGGTGCTCCCCGCCGCCGGGCTGGCGGTCAGCGTGACGACGGCGCCCGAGCCGAAGGTCTGTGAGCAGACGCCGCCGCAGCTGATTCCGGTGGGTGACGACGTCACCGTGCCGGTTCCGGTCCCGGCGCGACCGACCGTGAGTAGGAACGACTGCGAAACCTCGACGAGCCGCTGGACGGTGCCGTCGCTGCCGGAGCCGTAGTGGAGCACGTAGAGCTCGCCGGCCTCGTCCTCGCCGAACGACGTGATCGAGAGCGCCGTGTCCATGAGCTGAGTGGTCGACCACGTCTGGCTGCTCTGCGTGGCAGACCAGATCCGGCCCGAGCAGAAGTCGCCGTAGAAGAAGCGCCCTGCGTACTGCGGAAAGCGCCGGCCGCGATAACGATAACCGCCGGTGATCGAGCAGCCGAGCGAGTGATCGTACTCGAGCACCGGCAAGGTCAACGTTCCGTCGTTGCACGCCGTGGTCGGGTTGAAGCAGGCCGTGCCCTCCATACGCCGCCAGCCGTAGTTCTCGCCGCCGAGGCTCGCCGACGGCTGGAAGTTCACCTCTTCGCGAGCGCCCTGGCCGACGTCCGCGATGAACAGATCACCGGTCTGCCGGTCGAAGCTGAAGCGCCAGGGGTTGCGCAGGCCGTAGGCCCAGATCTCCGGCAGGGCGCCCTGCGTCGTGCGAAACGGGTTCGTCGCCGGGATCGCGTACGGAAACGCGCTGTCGACGTCCAGGCGCAAGATCTTGCCGAGGAGCGTGGCGAGGTTCTGGGCGCGATTGTCGGGGTCGCCGCCGCTGCCGCCATCGCCGAGGCCCACGTAGAGGAATCGATCAGGTCCGAACGCGAGCTGTCCGCCCTTGTGGTTGGTGAAGGGCTGGGTGACGTTCAACATCACCTGAGCCGAGGCGGCGTCGGCCACGTTCGGGTTGGACGAGACGCGATAGCGCGCGAGCGCCGTGTTGCCGGCGGTGTTCGTGTAGTGGACGTAAAAGAAGCCGTTCGTCGCGTAGTCGGGATGGAACGCCAGACCGAGCAGGCCGCGCTCGCCGCAGCACGTGATCAGCGAGCTCAGATCGAGAAACGGCGTCGCCAGGACCTGCGTGCCGTCGTAGATCTTGATGCGACCGGTCTGCTCGAGGATGAACAGACGCCCCGAGCCGTCGCGAGCGTTGACGAGGCCGAGCGGAGAGCTCAAGCCCGTGACGACCGGCTCGAAGCCGAGCGTCAGCTGCGCGCCTGCCGGCTCCGCCGCCACGGCGAGGGCGGCGAAAGCGAGCAGCAGCGCGAGCGCCAGCCGTCCCGTCGGACCGGCGATGGCCATACGCCGATCATAGCTGCCCGGCGCTCGGGAAATCCGCAGCTATGTGTAGGGGGCGAGCCGCGAATAGCCCCCCAGTCTTGAGGCGTCCTCTCAACTTTGAGACGCCCGGCGTGCCGGCGGCTGCCGCCGCCGCGCGCCGGGTGCCGTCGCCTACCGGGTGAAGAAGAACTGCTCCACGCGCGCGTTGCCCGGGCTCCGCAGCGGCCAGTCGTTGCCGAGCGTGGTCGGCACGTTTCTGAATTTCGTGTTGGCCACGACGACGCCCTGCACCATCGGCGTGAGGCCGATCGTGCCGACCTCCCACAGGTTGTCGACCCAGATCCTGAACAGCTCTTGCGCGAGCTTGGCCTGCTGCTCGGGGCTGACCGTCTTGGCTTGGTCGACGATCTCCATGATGCGCTTGATCGCTGCGGGCGGCTCCACGCCTTCGGCACCCTTGGTCTGCGCCCAGCGGCCGTAGAGCGGGCCCAGGGTGAGGATCGGCGAGTTGCGGGGGTCGAACTTCGCGTTGCCGGTGAAGGGGAAGCCCGTGGTGTCTTCGTTCCACATCTCGGTCATGAGCTCGTTGTTGTCGCGCATCTTGAAGTGAAGCGCGCGCTCGCGGAGCTGCACGATGGTCTTCACGCCGACCTTTTCCCAATCTTTCGCGACGAGCTGCGCGACATCGGGCCAGGCGGCGAAGGCCGGGACGACCGAGAGCTCGAGCACGACCCGCTTGCCCGACGGCAGAAGCCGCGTGCCGTCGGGGTCGCGCTTGGTGAGCCCGAGCTGGTCGAGGAGCTTGTTGGCTTCCTCGGGCTTGTACTGCGTGTACTTCCTGGCGTACTGCTCGCCCGGGAAGTACGGATGTCCCGGCGACGGCACACCCTGCCGCGGCTCGCCCAGGCCGAGGAAGACCGACTCCTTGATCTGGTCGCGGTTGATCGCCTCGGACAGCGCGACCCGGAACTCCTTGGTGGCCATGAGGCGGCCGAGCTCGGCGTCGGCCTTGTAGGTCTGGTTGAACTGGATGACCGCGTCGGCGCCGCCGAAGGTAGGCCACGTGATCACGCGATACTTCCCGGTCCTCTCGTTTTCCTTGAAGACGGGATAGTTCGTCATCTGGATGTGGCGCTCCTGCATGTCGAACTCGCCCGCGATCGCCGCGAGGTTCAGCGCCTGGATGTCGGCGAAGAACGTGAAGCGCACCTCGTCGAGATACGGCAGCTGATTGCCGCTCGGATCGACACCCACGAAGTACGGGTTGCGCTTGAGCGTGAACACCTGATCGCTTGCCCGCGTGGCCGGGGCCCACGCCGCCATCGTCGGACGCTCCGGGTTCTCCGGCGGCGCGTTGCGCGCGGCGAAGAGCTCGGTCCACGTCTTGAAGCCCGCGGCCGCGACCAGCTTGTCGATGTCTTCCTTTTTCGTGTAGGTCGGATGGAACTTCTTCAAGTAGTGCGCGGGCAGGAACACTGCGTACGTCCGGTCGCCGCCGTCCTGGTTCGCGAGTGCGGTGAGCAGCAGCGTGTTGGGCTGCTTGTACGTCCAGCGCACGGCCCCGGGGCTCACCTTGTCGACGGTGGCCGTCGTGCCGTCGGCGTTGCGCATCCAGGACGGGATCGCCGCGGTGAGGTCCTTGTTCAGGAGCACGTCCTGATACCAGAAGACGATGTCGTCCGCGGTGAACGGCGCGCCGTCCGACCATCTGGCGCCCTGTCGAAGCTTGATCGTCCAGGTCTTGAAATCTTTCGACGCCTCCCAGCCTGCGGCGATCTTCGGCTCGATCTTGGCGCCGTCGGGTGAGAAGCGCACGAGCGCGTCGTACACGACGCGAACGTAGTTGTTGGCGTCGGCGGGGCCGAGGAACGCGCGGCGCCACACGCCGCCGTACTGGCCGGTGCGCTCGACGACCGGCACGACGAGCGGATCGGAGGGCAGGCGCTTCTCGACCGGCGGAAGCTTGCCGG
>DATEMW010000136.1:0-2948 GCA_035275385.1 Candidatus Methylomirabilota bacterium
TGTCGGCGCCGGCGGCACATCCGGTAGGATCCAGCCGTTCGGACGTCGGAACTGGAGCTCGCCGTCGGGTAAGCGCTCGACCTGATAACCCTCCTCGTGGACCGCACGATGATGCCGGCGGCAGAGCAGTGTGAGATTCGACAGTTTCGTGGGGCCGCCCTGAGCCCAGTGACGAATATGATGGCCTTCGCCGAACCGCACCACGCAGCCGGGGAACCGGCAGCCGCGGTCGCGGTACCGCAGCGCTCGATGTAGAGACGGCGGAATCGTGCGGCTTCGCGTCGCGACCTCCACCACTCGGCCATCCCGGGCGTGCTGCATCACGACCCGGCTTGCGTCGCACGCCAGCCGCTGTGACGCTTCCGCGGAAACGCGGGCGCCGTCTTCGACGACCGATTGCGCGGGCGCATCGGCATCGGCCAGTACCGGAGCATCGACATGGACCACGACCTGGTAGCGCTCCCCGGCGGTGCCCGGATCAATTCCGTGATGCAGCGCGGTTTCGGCCAGCAGGGTCAGCGCCTCCGCTTGCTGCTGCTCGAAGGACGGCGGTTGCTGCTCCCACTGCGTTTCCGCGGAAACGTCGCTCACGAACGTCCGGTGCCGCCGCTGGTATAGCGTCTCGTGGGCAGCGGCCAGCGCCTGCATCAGCACTGCGCCCGCCTCCGGCGTGAGCCGTCCGCGCACGACCACCATGCCGTCTTCGTCTTGATACACCCGTAGCGTCCTGCGGCTGTGGCGCAGGGCGGTCTCGCGCACCTCTACGCTTCGGTCGACACGACGCCAGCCCCGCACGATCCGCTCGACGTGCCACGCGGTGCCGGCGCGGCCGATCGCGAGCAACCGCTCCTCGGTCTCCGGCGTGGCGACGCGCGTCAGCGCGCGCACCTTGGCGTACGAGAGCTCACCGCGCGCCAGCGCCTGGGCCAGGTGTGGCAGGGCCGGCAGGGCTCGCGCGACGCGCACGCGCTCCCGGGCTGCGCCGAGATCGAGCCCGACGCGCCAGCTCAGCCACGCGGCGCACGAGCTGAAGCCGTTGTTCCAGCCGCCGCGCTCGTCGAACTCGCGGATGAGCTCGAGCAAACGCGCGGTCGCCGCTTCGAGATGCGCCGAGAGCAACGCGATCTCGTCGCCGAGACGATCGAGCGCTGCGTAGTCCACACGATCGGGCGTGTAGTCGTTCATGGTCGCTCCCCTTTCCGTGAAAGCGACCGTACACCTCGGCTTCAGACGCGCCCTGCGGACAGGTAGAGCGGCGATCGTAGTGTGTCGGGCGATTTTGGGAGAGGGCGCCCGCCGCACCGCATTGCATGGCACCGCGTCGCGCTGGCGGGATATTTCGCGCCGTCCATCGACCTGCCGCAAACACCCTGCGTAACCCTGTCAAGGTCCACAATTCGATACGCCGAGGGCACCTCGAGCACCAAACCGTGAGCCTCTGTTACCGTAGCGCCGATGGAATCCCTCTCCGAGCTCCTCGAACGTCGCGCGCGCGACGACGCGGCGAAGCCGTTCTGCTTCTTCGCCGGCTCTACTGTCTCGTTCGGCGACCTCGCTCAGCGCGTGCGCCGCCTGGCCACTGGCTTCGCCGCCGTCGGTGTGCGGCCCAGCGACCGCGTCGCGGTCATGCTCGCGAATCATCCCGATCATCCGATGGTGTTCCTGGCGCTTGCCGAGCTCGGCGCAACTCAGATTCCCGTCAACATCCATCTCCGAGGGCTCGGCCTCGAGTACGTCCTGGCGCACTCCGAGGCGCGCGCCGTCGTAGCCGATGAGCGGTTCGCTCCTGAGCTGCAACAGGTGCTGGCCAAGACGTCGGTCGAGCTCCTGGTCTGGCGGGGCACAGCTGTGGCCCCGGGCCCGGCGCGCTCCACTACCCTCGACGACCTCGCCGCCGCGGGCACACCGACATCGATGCCCATCGCGACGGATCCCGATCGCGTCGTGTCGATCACCTACACGTCGGGCACGACCGGACCGCCGAAGGGCGTGATGCTCGGCGAGAAGCCGTACTTGCTGGCAGGTCACGTGGCCGGCCAGCTCGCGGACGTGCGTGCCGGCGACGTGATGCTGACCTGGGAGCCGCTCTACCACATCGGCGGTAGCCAGGTGATCGTCACCTGTCTGCAGCACGGGGTGCCGATGGCCCTGCTCGAGCGCTTCAGCGCCTCCAACTTCTGGGACCAGGCGCGCCGCTATCGCGCGACCCAGATGCACTATCTCGGCGGAGTGCTCGGGATCCTCCTCAAGCAACCCCCGCGGCCCGACGATCGCGAACATACCGTGCGGGTCGCCTGGGGCGGCGGCGCGCCCGCGCACCTCTGGGAAGCGTTCGAGCACCGTTTCGGCGTGCGCATCCACGAGTGCTACGGGATGACCGAAGCCGCGAGCTTCACCACGATCAACCTCGAGCGGCGCCGGGGCTCGATCGGCCGGCCGGTGCCCCATTTCGAGGTGAAGATCGAAGCGGGCGAAATTCTCGTCCGCGAGCGTGAGCCGAGGCTCCTGATGAGGGGATATCTGAAAGACCCGGAGCGCACAGCGGACGCCCTGCGCGACGGCTGGCTCCACACCGGCGACTTCGGGACGCGCGACGCCGACGGATTCTTCTATTTCGCCGGCCGCCGGCGCGACCGGCTGCGGCGGCGCGGCGAGAACGTCTCGGCGTGGGAGATCGAGCAGGTGCTTGCGATGCACGCCGATGTCGAGGCGTGTGCGGCGATCGGCGTACCCTCGGACGTCGGCGACGAGGACATCAAGGTGTTCGGAAGCCGGTTGCCGGCAAGCACATCGATCCGCGGGATCTGGTTCGCTGGTGCGAGAGCCACCTGGCCTACTTCCAGATTCCGCGCTACTTCGAGCTGATCGACGAGTTCCCGCTGACGCCGACCGAGCGGATCCGCAAGGATCAGCTGTCGCCGTCGGTGGCCGGGTGCTTCGATCGTATT